>JAGAEF010000329.1 GCA_017613255.1 Lentisphaeria bacterium | reverse complement strand
GAGAAGGACGGAGAGTACGTCTTTTCCCACACCTTCTGGTACGCGCCCCCGGAAGAGTATTCCATTTCCCCCGCGTGGGAGAAAATTTCCTTCCCCTCCCGCAAGGAGGCGGAAGCGCGTTTCCTGTATTTTCTGGACCATCCCGCGGAAACGAAGAGCATTCCCCTCATGATCCGCAAGGAGGACGGAGAAACCGTCCTCTATTTTGCGGACAATCCCTTTTCCGGAGTCCTTCAGGACGACAACTCCTTCCTGCCCCGGGAAGAAAAAAACGGAGGAAAGGAAGAAAAATGAACGCGCCGGGAAAAGAGGGAGAATTTTTTCAGGAGATCATCGAGAGCCTCCGGGCCTGTGAAGAAGAGTCTCCCGCCTCCTACGTTTCCAAGGAAGTTCTTCTGGAGTTCTACCGCCCCGCGCCGAAACATGCGGCAAAAGCTGTGCAAAAAGCCGCAAATGTTCCTGTCGGAAGGAGTGTTCCCCTCCCCTCTCCGGCGCCCGCAGGTACGACTGCGGATCGAACGCTTTCCGTCCGTCCCGAAGAGATGGATTTCCCGGAACTCAAGAGCGCCGTCGCCATCTGTTCCAGGTGTCCCCTGTGCCGCACCCGGACCAATACGGTTTTCGGCGACGGGAACGAGAAGGCCGAACTCATGTTCGTAGGAGAGGGTCCGGGAGCGGACGAAGACGCCCAGGGGCTCCCCTTCGTGGGAAAGGCGGGCGAACTTCTTACGAAAATGATCCTTGCCATGGGGTTTGCCAGAAAAGAGGTCTATATAGGCAACATCGTCAAATGCCGCCCGCCCAACAACCGGACGCCGGAAGAAGAGGAGATCGCCGCCTGTCTCCCCTATATCAAACGGCAGATCGCCCTCATCCGCCCCAAGGCCATCGTGCTTCTGGGGGCAACTCCGCTGAGGGGCCTCTTCGACCTTACGGGGATCACCCGTCTGAGAGGAAAATTTCTGGAATACGACGGGATCCCCGCCATGCCCACCTTTCACCCTGCCTACCTTCTGCGCAATCCTTCCGCCAAGGCGGACGTGTGGAAGGATCTCCAGCAGGTCATGAAACTTCTGGGAAAGACCCCGGCCCCGCCCCGGCAGAAAAGAAGCTGACACACGTTATCATCGAGGTAAATCATGGAAAGCCCTGTCTCCTTAAGAAAAGAACTGATCGCCAAGTGCCGCCGAGTGGTGGTGAAGGCGGGCACGAGACTGCTCACCGAACCCGAATCCCTTTCCCGCATCATCCGGCAGATCGCCCGGATCCGGAAAAAGGGCAAACAGGTCATCCTTGTCTCCTCCGGTGCCGTGGGCACGGGCATGAAGCTTCTGGGGCTCAAAAAGAGGCCCTCGGGCCTTTCCGAAGTGCAGGCGCTTGCCGCTCTGGGACAGGTGAAACTCATGGCCATGTATCAGGAGGAGTGCGCGAAACACGATTTCCGCGCCGCCCAGCTTCTGCTTACCGCCGACGATCTCCGGGACCGGGAACGGCACATCAACACCCTCAACTGTCTGGAAACGCTTCTTTCTCAGGATATCCTCCCCATCGTCAACGAAAACGACCCGGTCTCCGTTTCCGGGCTGAAATTCGGGGACAACGATATTCTTGCCTCCCTGCTTGCCTGCATGACCCGAGCCGACCTCACCATCATCCTCACCACCGTGGACGGCCTTCTCACCCCGCTGCCCGACGGTTCCTTCGGGGACCGGATCTCCGTGGTCCGGGGCGTAACCGACGCCCAGAGGGATATGGCCAGAGGTACCGACAATGCGGAAATGTCCATAGGCGGCATGGCCTCCAAGCTCAAGGCCGCAGACACCCTCAACGCCGCGGGAGAGGCCCTCTGGCTTGCCTCCGGCAAAGGGCCGGACATTCTGGAGGAGATCTTTGCGGGAAAGGACGTGGGGACGCTGTTCCTGCCGCCGGAGGGAGAGGAAAGGAAACTGGAATCGAAGAAACGGTGGATCGCCAGTTTCTCCAGAATTTCCGGCAGGATCACGGTGGACAGGGGAGCCGCAACGGCCCTCGCGGAGAAGGGGAGAAGTCTGCTTCCTTCCGGAGTGACCGGGATTTCGGGGACCTTCAAACGGGGGGATGTGGTGGAAGTCTGCGACCCGGAAGGAAACCTTGTGGCAAAGGGGCTGAGCAATTTCTCCTCCCCGGAGTGCCGGGCGCTTGCCGGATGCCAGTCGGAACGCAACCACGAGATCCTCAAGCACGATGCGGACGAGGAGATCATCCACCGCAACAACATGTTCGTCTACAGGAAACACTGAAAAGATGAAAATCTACATAAAAACCTACGGCTGCCAGATGAACGAGCGGGATTCCGAGTCCGCTTCCGCCCTTCTTGCCCGATCGGGCCACACGATAGTCCATTCGGAAGAAGAGGCCGACGCCGTCATCCTCAACACCTGCAGCGTCCGGGATCAGGCGGAGCAGAAGGCCATCGGGAAACTGGGGATCATGAAACGGCTCCTTGCGGAAAAGCCCGGCATGATCTTCGGGATCATGGGCTGCATGGCCCAGAGCAGGGGGGAGGAGCTTCTGGAAAAGATCCCCCATCTGGATTTCGCCGTCGGCACGGACAATATCCACGCGCTTCCGGAGATCATCGGAGAGTTGGCAAAAGAGCGCACCAAGATCCGCAGGGACGCCCGGTTCGGCGCGGATACCCCCGGGATCGACGCCCACCGCATGGAGGACGCCGCCAAGCCCTACTCCGCCTTCATTTCCATTTCCAGAGGGTGCAACCGCTTCTGCTCCTACTGCATCGTCCCCTACGTGAGGGGGAGAGAACGGTGCAGATCCATGGAAAGCATCGTGGAGGAGGCGAAAGGTCTGGCGGAAAAAGGGGTCGTGGAGATCATGCTTCTGGGACAGAACGTGGCCGCCTACGGCATGGGGGATGTCCTGCCCCCCATTCCGGAAAATGTTTCTCCCTTTGCGGACCTGCTGGAAAGGGTGAGCGAAATTCCCGGGATCCGCCGGATCCGCTTCACCTCCCCCCATCCGGCCTTCTTCAACGGGAAACTTATCGAGGCCATCGCAAAACTCCCCAAGGTCTGCAAGTGCGTGCATCTGCCCATGCAGTCCGGCTCGGACAGGATCCTGAAAATGATGAACCGGCCCTACACTTCCGCGCAGTATTACGAAATCGTGGAGAAACTCCGGGAAAAAGTCCCTCACATCAACTTTTCCACGGACATCATCGTGGGCTTCCCCACGGAAACAAAGGAAGATTTTCAGGCGACGCATTTTCTCATGCACAAAGTGGGGTTCGACAACGCCTACATCTTCAAATATTCCCCCCGGAAGGGGACGAAATCCTCTCTTTTGCCCGACGACGTCCCGCAGGAGGAGAAGGAGAGACGCAATCAGGTGCTTCTGGCGGAACTGGAAAAGACCAACGAAGAAAAGAACGCCGCCCTTGTGGGGGAGACGTTCGAACTTCTTGCGGAAGGCCCCAGCAAACGCAATCCCGCCAGATGGTCCGGCAGGACAGATACCTTCAAAACGGTGGTATTCCCCCCGCCTCCCGGCCTCAAGGAGGGGGAATTCCTGCAGGTGAAGATCACAGGCGCCACCTCCATGACCCTCTACGGGGAAGCCGTGGAAAAATAAGATTCCCGCCACTCTCATTTTTCAAGGAGAAAAAATGTCCATACTGGCCCATCACAACGCGGGAAGTGTTCCCCCGCCCCTTTTCCGGAAGAAAAGGCTTCATCCCGTCTATGCCATCCTTCATTTCGGCCTCAATACCTATACCGACAGGGAGTGGGGGTTTGGAGACGAATCCCCCCTTCTTTTCAACCCGGCGTCCTTCGATGCGGATGCCATTGCCAAAGCGTGCAAAGCGGGAGGCATTTCCGGGATCATCATCGTCTGCAAGCATCACGACGGGTTCTGCCTGTGGCCCACGAAAACCACGCCCCACAACATTTCCGCCTCCCCGTGGAGAGGGGGGAAAGGGGATCTCGTGAAAGAAATGGCGGACGCATGTAGAAACAATTCTCTGGAGGTGGGATTTTACGTTTCCCCCTGGGACAGGAACAATCCCGCCTACGGGACAAAGGAGTATCTGGAAATCTACCGGGAACAGCTTAGGGAGGTCTTTACCCGCTACGGGGAGGCTTTCGAACTCTGGTTCGACGGAGCCAACGGGGGAGACGGCTTCTATGGAGGCGCCAGGGAGGTGCGGAAGATCGATGCGGCCACCTATTACGACTGGGAGAACACCTGGGAGATCGCCAGAAGCCTGCAGAAAGATGCCGCGATTTTCAGCGACATAGGGCCCGAGCTGCGCTGGGTGGGCAATGAAAGAGGATTCGCCCATGAGGAGGCCTTTGCCTCCTATACGCCGCTTCCCGCAGTTCCCGGCACGGAACCCGCCCCAGGCCTCACCGTGGGCAAAGAGGGGATGAAGGGCACTTCCGACGGAAAATATTTCATCCCCTTCGAGGCGGACTTTCCCCTCCGGCCCGGCTGGTTTTTCCATCCGGGAGAGGAGGGAAAACAAAAGACTTCAGCACAGCTTCTGGACATCTTTTTCCACAGCGTGGGATGCGGCGGCTTCATGAACATAGGCGTCTCCCCGGACAGAAACGGGGTGATGAGCAGGACCGACTGCGAAAGACTGGCCCAGTTCGGGAAGGCGCTGGATTCCCTTTTCGAAAAAAAGGTCTTTGAGTGCTGGCTCCCCTTCAGGACGGCTCCCGACGGGAAAAAGGAAGCCCTTGTCCGCTTCGACGGAACGGTCCATTTCAACCTTCTGGAAATGCAGGAAGAGATGCTTCTGGGGGAAAGCATCCGTTCCTACTCCCTTTTCGTGGAGGAGAAAGGAAAATGGAGGAAACTTTTCTCCGGGGAGGCCGTGGGATTCCGGCGGCTGAAAAAGGTGAAGGAAACCTCCTGCGATGCCGTGAAAATCATCGTGGAAAAGACTACGGCGTGGAACCCGGATATTTCCACGCTTTTCCTTGCCTGTTATCAGGCGCCTGCGGAACTGCTGGACACTTCCGGCGGGAAAGCGGATGGGAGTATGGGAGAAAATTTCCGCAAGCTCCCCGCCCCCCGCATTGCCGGAAACGAAGCGGAGTGGATCCTCCCGGAAAAAACGAAACTCAAGGGCTTCCTCTTCCGTCCTCTTCAGCCCGCGCCCGGCGGAACGCCCACGCATTACCGTATCGAATCCTCCGACGGCGAAGGCCCGTGGGAAGTGATCTCGCAGGGGGAATTTGCCAATATTGCGGCAAACCCCATTCCGCAAAAAGCGGAATTTCCGGAAAGGGCCACAAAAAAACTTAAAATCACCGCCTTGCGCACTCTCGTCCCCGGGGAAACGCTTTCCTTCGGGGAGTGCGGGATCTTTCTCCCATGACCGCCATGGAAAAGATCCCCCGCTTCTTCCGGCTCCTGTATGACCATTTCGGAGCCCAGCACTGGTGGCCCTGCGTGAGCGGGGAACGCTGGGAGATCGTCGCGGGAGCCGTCCTCACCCAGAATACGGCGTGGACGAATGTGGAAAAGGCGCTGAAAAATCTTTCCGACGCGGGCATAACGACCCCGGAAAAGCTCCTGCTTCTCCCCGGGGAGGAACTGGAAAAACTCATCATGCCTGCCGGGTTCTTCCGCCAGAAAAGCCGTTATCTGACGGCAATGGCGCTTTTCCTCTCGGAACGGGAGAAAGAGTTTCTGGAGAGAGACGATATTCCCGCAATGCGCAAGGAGCTTCTCGCCCTGAAAGGGGTGGGGAAAGAGACCGCCGACTCCATCCTCCTGTACGCCTTCGGAAAACCCGTCTTCGTCATCGACGCCTATACGAGACGCTTTGCACAGCGCCATCTCCTTCTGGACGGGAAAATGCCCTATGACGACCTTCAGGCGATCTTCCAAAGCTCTCTGGAAAACACATCTACGCTTTTCAACGAATATCACGCCCTCATCGTCCGACTCTGCAAGGAAAGCTGTCTCAAAAAGGAGTGCGGCGCCCTCTGCGGGGAACTTTTCGGGCCCGGAAGAAAATAGACGCTGCAGGGAAAAAGGGCGGGAAAAAACCGTAAAGAGGTTCTTTCGGCTCAAAATCTCCCCCAAAAAGCGCTTCTCAACTTGAAATCCGTTTCTTTGCGTGTAAATTATTTTAAAGGACCACCTATTCCACATCATTCACAACAGGAGGAAAAAATGGAACAGTGCAAATTACCTGAACAGATTCTTGCGTGGCAGCTTTTCGGAGCGGGTTTCGAAAATTTCGGCAAGGAGGACAAACCCTCCGTCCTGCCGCTCCCCCAGATCGCGGATGACGAACTTCTGGTGAAGATCGACGCCATCGGACTGTGCTTCTCCGACGTGAAACTCATCCGCGCCGGCGAAGAACATCCCCGGGTGCACTCCAAGAACCTCAAGGAAGATCCCGTCATTCCCGGACACGAAGCGGTGATGACCGTGGTGAAGGTGGGCAGCAAGCTGGAAGGCCAGTTCAAGATCGGCTCCCGCTACATCATCCAGGCGGATATCTATGTAAACGGCAAGAACTTCGCCTACGGGTACGCCCTAAACGGCGGCATGGCCCAGTACAGCATCATCAATCAGAAGGTCCTCAACGGAGACGAAGGGTGTTATCTGCTTCCCATCGCCGACAGCATCCCCTCCGCCGCCGCGGCGCTTTTCGAACCCTGGACCTGCGTGCTGGCCAGCTACAATATCTCCCACAGGACCGCGCCTCTTGCCAAGGGCAAAATGCTCTTCGTCTTCGGCAAGGATTCTTCCGTTGCGGAACCCGGCGCCCTTGTGACGGCCGCGGAACCCTCCGAGATCGTTCTGGTCAACGCTCCCGCTTCCTTTGCCGGGAAGATCGCCCAGGCCTGCCCCAAGGCAAAGATCACCGCCGCTTCCGCACTGCCCGCGGAAGGCAAGTTCGACGACATCTTCCTCTGCTCCTGCGAGAAAGAGATCGGTGAAAAGGCCGCCAAGATGGGCGAAGTCAATGCCTGCATCTCCTTTGTCGGCGACTACTCCGGCGAATGGAGCTTCGATGTGGGAAGCATCCACTATCAGGGCTGGTTCTATCAGGGGACCAACTCCAGCGACCTTTCCGCCGCCTACGGCAGAAACGTGCGCAGCACCCTGAAGAAGGGCGGAACATGCTGGCTCCCCGGCGGCGCGGGCGCCATGGGGCAGATGCACACCCAGCTGGCCGTTTCCGGCAAGGAAGGGCCCAAGAAAGTGCTGGTCACGGATATGGACAAGGTGAGAATCGCCCACGTCCGGGATTTCCTCGGCCCCATCGCCAGGGAAAACGGCG
Organism: Lentisphaeria bacterium; assembly: GCA_017613255.1. GTDB lineage: Bacteria > Verrucomicrobiota > Lentisphaeria > Victivallales > UBA1829 > RGIG5327. Next base: position 705 of record JAGAEF010000329.1, on the reverse strand, counting down.
TGGAACTTGCCTTCCTCAATCCCGCAGACTTCGCCGCTCCCGCCGACTTCGACAAGGCCGTGAAGGCCTTCGCTCCGGAAGGGTTCGACGACATCGTCATGCTCGTTCCCGTTGCGCCGCTGGTTTCCGCCTACTCCAAGTTCCTGGGCAAGGACGGACTCATGAACATCTTCGCCGGGATCCCCGCCGGGAAAGAGGCGAATCTCTGTACCTGCGCCATCGCCAAGGGCGGCGCCCGCTTCATCGGCTCCTCCGGAAGCAAGACGCAGGATCTGCGCAACACCATCAAGTTCGTGCAGGAAGGCCTCCTCAAGCCCGTTTCCGCTCTTGCGGCCATCGGCGGCATGAACGTGCTGAAGAAAGGGCTGGAAGCCGTTGCCTCCGCCAAGTTCCCCGGCAAGACGGTGATCTTCCCCAACTGCCCGGATATGCCCCTTACGGGCGTGAGCGACATCGCCTCCCTCGTCCCCGGTCTGGAAAAGACCTTCGACTCCGACGGCAACTACTCCGTGGAAACGGAAAAGGCGCTTCTTGCCAAGTACGGGAAGTAAGTTCTTTTTCTTTCATCCGTCAGGAACCGCATCGGACCCCGGTGCGGTTCTTTTTTTCAAGCCGATCCCGGAAATCCCCATGAGCAAATTATCCGACGAGCTCCTTTTCTGGTACGAAAACAACAAGAGGCCTCTCCCCTGGCGGGACACGGGG
>JAGAEF010000328.1 GCA_017613255.1 Lentisphaeria bacterium | reverse complement strand
CCTAGCGGACGCCCACAAGTATTTGTGGGCGGATGAGCCGGGAGCGAGCACTAAGCGGCTTTCCGGCGGTGCTTTTCCGCCGGAAGGCCGCGCAATAAATGGTAACGGAAACTACCCAGCCACCTGACGCTTCTGTACTCCGGGCACTACCCTGCCACCTGACGCTTCTGCATGAAAAAGTGTGGGGGTTCAGGGGGAGAGAAAAAAGCGCAAGCGCGTTTGTCTCTCCCCCCATCGAAAACGTTCAAGCTGGAAACATCAGCAGTGTTTTTTCCCATCCCCCTCTTGAGGCTTGAGACTTGCGTTCCGTCAGCCTTTCGTGCCGATAAAGGAAAGGAATTCTTTCGTACGCTCGTTTTGGGGGTGGTCCACAAGGGAGGAGGCGGGCCCTTCCTCCACGATGCGGCCTTCCGCCATGAAAATGATCCTGTCGGAAACGTTTCTGGCAAAGCCGATCTCGTGGGTGACGATGACCATGGTCATTTTCTCTTCCGCAAGGTCCCGGATGACTTTCAGGACCTCCCTTGTAAGTTCCGGATCCAGCGCGGAGGTGGGTTCGTCGAAGAACAAGATCTCCGGCTTCATGGCCAGGGCTCTGGCAATGGCCACGCGCTGCTGCTGTCCGCCGGAAAGCTGACAGGCATAGGCCTCTTCCTTCCCGGAAAGACCCATTTTCTTCAGAAGCGCCAACCCCTCCTTTTCCACCTCGTTCCGGGAACGTTTCTGCACAAGGAGCGGAGCAAGCATCACATTCTCCCTTACGCTCCAGTGGGGGAAAAGATTGAAGTTCTGGAAGACGAATCCGAAACGGTTTCTCGCCTTTTTCAGCACGCTTTTTCCCCCGTAAACGCCGGAAACGCATACGGGGAGATCTCCGTAGGCAAGATCGCCGTCATCCATTCTTTCCAGCAGAGCGGCACAGCGCAGAAGGGTGGTTTTCCCCGATCCGGAAGGTCCGATGACGGAGACCACCTCCCCCCGTTTCACGGAAAAGGAGATCCCGTCGAGGACGGCAAGGGAGCCGAAGGATTTGGTCAGATCCCGGATCTTGAGGAGTTCTTCGTTCATGCGCTCACCTGTAGTAATCCAGACGTTTTTCCAAGCGTTCCATGCCGAAGGCGACAAGGAAGTTGAAGACATAGTAGAATACGCCGGCGGCCACGAAGGGGATCATGGTGGTGTGGGCGCTGGCGATCTGTTTGGCCATGGTGAACATTTCCATGACCGAAAGGGAGAAGGCCAGGGAGGTATCTTTCACCAGAGTGATGACCTCGTTGGTCACGGGGGGAATGATCCGTTTCACCACCTGGGGGAAAATGATGCGGAAAAATGTCCCCGCCGGGGAGAACCCCAGCACCTCCGCCGCCTCGTACTGGCCCTTGGGGATGGACTGGATGCCCGCCCGGTAGATTTCCGCGAAGTAGGCGGCGTAGTTGAGGGAAAAGGCGATGATGACCGCCGCGAATCGGTAGGAGCCGGAAAGGGGGATGCCGAAGAGGTAGTAGGGGCCGAAGAAACAGACCAGAAGCTGGAGCATGAGCGGCGTCCCGCGCATGACGGAAATATACACCCGGAAGAGGGCGGAAACCAGCGGGGAGCGGGCCATTCTCCCGAAAGCGATGGCCAGTCCCAAAGGCAGAGAAAAGAGCAGGGTCAGGAAGAAGATCTCCACGGAGACGAGAAGCCCCTTGAGAAGCTCCAGGAACATGCTCGCAAGATCCATGACGTCCGTCCTGCTCTTCGCTCTTTTGGGGGACTCAGTTGGAAGAGGCCTTCTTTGCCGCTTCTTCCGCCTTTTTCACGGCCTTGGTGATGGGGGCGACCGCCTTCACCGCCACGGCGGGAGGAGCCTTTTTCGCGGAAGCGCCCTCCAGGATCAGCACGTTTCTCCCGTTGAAGTACGTTGCGGAGATCTTTGCGGCAGTCCCATCGGAAACCATCTCCTTGAGGGTCTTCTGCACGGCGTCCCGGAGAGCGGTATTGCCCTTCTTGAAGCCGATGCCGTACTTTTCCGTGACGACCACTTCGGATAAGATCATGAATTTGTCGCTGGTCTTGGCTTTAAGCTGGGCCACTCCGATATCCATGGCCACCGCGTCCACGCTTCCCGCTTCCAGTTCCATGACCGCGTTGTTGTAGTTGGGCGTGACAACGAGTTTCTTGAAGGTCTTGCCCAGAGCCTCCTTTGCCCCCTTGGCGGAAAGCGCCTTCTGCACGGGAGTATCGGTCTGGACGGCCACGATCTTGCCTTTGAGGCCGGCAAGGTTTTTGATGCCGGAAGTTTTCTTCACCAGCACCACCTGACTGTTGTCCACATAGGGCTCCGTCCATTCATAGGCATTTTCCCTGCCGTTGATGGTGAAGCCGTTCCAGATGCAGTCGATGCTTCCGGAGTTGAGCTCCATATCCTTGGCGTCCCAGTTGATGGGCTTGAGAACGATCTCCCAGGCGTTGCGTTTGGCCACTTCCCGGGCGAGATCCAGATCGAAGCCCTTGAACTGCCCGTTTTCCACATAGCCGTAGGGAGGGAAGGAGGAATCGAATCCCACGGTGAATTTTTTCGCCCCCTTGTTGTCCGAACACCCGGAAAAAAGAGACGCCAGAACGGCACAGCACACGACAAAAAGCATTTTCTTCCCCATGAGGACCCTCCCTTGAGTTTTTTTCGAAGATTTCCGGCAAAAAACCGTTTTGCCCTCTAATATACATCCGTCCCGCTTCCATTGCAAATCCTTTCCGTCCGCCCCTTTCTTTCCGCGGGACGGAAGCGCTTTCCCGCTTCTCTGGGAAAAAAAAGCTCCGGGAACGCAAAAACGCCCTCTTTTCGTCCGAAAAAAACTTTTTTTTCTTGCAAATCGCCCTTTTCACGTTATAGTACATGAAGAGTCCGTTTTCCGGCGGCGGGAAGAGCATGTTGTGCCCGCATGCCGCGGACTGAACGCACGGAAAAAGGAAACATCATGAACGAGAAGATACGGCAGCACGAATTTAACGGTTCCTGGCTGTGGCTGAGCCGGGAAAAGACACAACGAAGAGAGTCCCGCGTTTTCCTGAGGAAGGAGTTTTCCCTCGATTCCATGATCTCCTTTGCCGATCTCTGGATCTCCGTGGTGCCCGGCTATCACCTTTACATCAACGGCTGTCATGTGGGCTACAACCGGGGCATGGCCAGCGGGAAAAGCTGCCGGCTGGACCATTACGACGTGGCCCAGTTCCTGGACATCGGACTCAATACCATCGCCATCGAAGCGCATATTCCCGCGGCAAGGACCACTTTCACCTCCTCCGGAGAGCCCGGATTCTGGTGTCAGCTGGACCTCAACAACACCCCCTTCCTGTGGACCAACGCCTACTGGAAGATCCGGGAGGTGGATTTCTGCCGGAACAACCCGCCCATGCGTCATGTGGCGCTGGGGGCGACCCTGCAGCTGGATCTGGCCAGATTCCCCGCTTCCTGGCAGCTTTCCGGATTCGACGACAGCTCCTGGCGTCAGCCGGACATCCTGCGGGAGATCCGGGGAGGCTCCGCCGAACTGCAGGATACGGGCTTCCAGCAGCTCATCTGGGATGAAACGGCTCTGGAGTCTCCCGTGCTTGCCGGGCTTTTCCGGGCAGAGATGCCCTTCAGCTGTCTCTCCTATTCCCGCCTGAAGGAGTTTTCCGGCGGGACAACCGCGGCGGGCACCTTCTTTTTCGCCGAAGAGGAGTTCGATACGGATCTGGTGGTCTCCTCCGACGATCCCTGCATCATCTACGGGAACGACGTGGAACTGTATCGTTCCTCCAACCGGGCAACGGAACCGCCCGTCATCGAAACGAGCGAAAGCTTCAAGGCGGGAGAAAGCCTCCTTCAGACCACCGCCTTCCATGTGAAAAGGGGCTGGAACAAGCTTCTCGTCATTCAGGATACCCTCCCCCACTCCATGGGATTCTTCCTTCTTTTCCCCGGCCAGCCCAAAGACCGGTTCATCTTCCGGTGCAAGCCGGAGCACGCCGCGGAAGAGGGCTGGAGCCTTACGGAACCGCTGGAGCTCCCCTTTGCCTTCGCCATGCCCTATGTGGAACTCTTCACGGAGAAGACCAAGGCGGTCTGCAGCAGCGCTCCGGAAAACATCAACGATGTTTCCACGTTCCTCCACAGCTGCAGTTTCTACCCCTATTCCCAGTTCCGTTCCAGTCCTCTTCTGGACGGTGCCGAAGAGGGGAACGAACTGGTCCGGCCGTCGGCGGAGTCCTCCACGGAGAGCAATATCCTGCGGGAAGGAGAGTACGCCGTGTACGATCTGGGGCAGCTCATGTACGGGTTCCCCTGTTTCGAATTCGAAGGGTCTCCCGGAGACATCGTGGACATCACCCCCGGGATCCATTTCGCGGAAAACCGCATCCGGTCCGTGGGGCCCATGGGAAGAAAGACCGACACGGTCATTCTTTCCGGCATGGGGAAGAGTAAGGACGTCTGGCACCGGTTCGAGCCCATGGGGGCAAGATTCATCATGGTCACGGTGCGCAAGGCCGCCGGCAAGGTCTCTCTGCACGGCTCCTTCCGGTTCTGCAACGCGGATACCGCAACGGACATCGACTTTCACTGTTCGGATCCCCTTCTGGAGGAAGTCTGGAACAAAGCGCTTCTGTGCCGGGAACAGTGCATCAAGAACAGCATCATCGACAATCCCACCGGAAGGTGCTGCCAGAGTCTCACGGAGTGCTTCATCTATGCAAGGGCGCTGTACAGCTTCTTCGGGGAGACTCCCCCCGTCACCAACGCGCTGGAACAGTTCGCGGACGCCCAGCTGCCCAACGGAATGATCCCCGCCATCGCCCCTTCCGGCGTGCATACCTTTGCGCCGGATTCCGCCCTCTGCTGGATCCTCTGGCTGAGAGAACATTTCATGGCGGGCGGGGATCTGGAGTTCCTCCGGTCCATGCTGGGCGTGCTGAAAAAACTTCTGAATCTTTTCGGCATCTCTTCGGCAAAGAACAACGGACTCCTTTCCACGGAGATCTTCGGCAGGACGGAGTTCCTCAACGATTCGGGCAACATGGAGGAACAGGGGGTCTTCACCGCCCTCAACGCCCTCTACTGCCGTGCGCTGCTCCGGGGAGAACAGCTCTTCCTTGCCGCGGGAAAACCGGAAGAGGCGGAAGAGTGCCGCACCAAGGCCTCCTATGTGGCAAGCGCCGTGCAGGCGCTCTCCTTCGATGCGGAAAAAGGACTTTTTGCCGACAACTGTCTCCACGGGAAAAGGTCGGAGAGCTTTTCGCTGGAAGCCAATATCCTCGCCCTTTACGGCGGACTTGTGCCCAGGGAGGCCCAGCAGGGCATTCTGGAAAAACTCCTCAAGGCGTTCCGGGAAGAGCCGGGCAGATTCAGCAACAGCCGCATTCTGGGATTCGTTCTGGATACGCTCTGCGCCTGCGGACTGCAGCAGGAGGCTCTGGAACTCATCCGGATCTCCGCCGAATTCAACAGGAGATATGAGAACATCCCCACTTACGAAAATCTGCTGATCTTCCCCCTTACGGCGGGCAACTGCCTCATCCGGGAGGTTCTGGGCCTGCGTCCGGCTTCTCCGGACAGAAAACAGCTCTACTTCAATCCCGCCTGCCGCTGCGTACGGCATGCGAAAGGAAAGGTCACCGGCGGCTCCCAGCAGATCCTCGTGGAGTGGGAGCTGGACGAGAAAGAGGAGCTGACCGTCTATCTGGACTCCAATTTCCCCCTGGACATCGTCCCCATCATCCCGGAGGATGTGAAAGGCTGTACCTTCAAGCTCGGCACCCAGATCCATATTCTGCAGCCGGAGGAAAAAGCATAAGACAACGATCCCTACGGAACGATCATGGACTGCCCCCGCTGCCGCAACACGAAATGCCTGACCCTCTCCGGGATCGTCCAGGTCTTTCTGCGCCCCAAACTGCCCTATCTGATCGCGGCGCTTCTTGCGGCGCTGGCGGCCCTTTTCCTTACGCCGTACCTTTACATTCTTTCCGTCCTCATCCTTCTGCTGCCTCTGGCGCAGGCGGATCTGCGGCTCTATCTTTTCCTTCCCCTGCTTCTTGCCCACCTTGCGGGGAAAAAAGTCAATTGTCCCGTCTGCAATCCGGGTGGAACTCTTTTCCGTTCGGAACTTGCACAGGGGACGGGAAAAGACAAATTCATGGACGATTGAGCAGACGACGAACCTGAGGAAAGGAAACGATCATGAAAAAACACGGTATCATCGGCCGTCACGGAAAACGGTTTCCGGAGGACGGCAGCGCATACTTTTCCTGCGGAACAAACGCAGTTATTCAAGGAGGAAAATGAACGTCATTCCTACTCAACTGGACGGCGTGCGGATCATCGAGCCAAAGGTTTTCGGCGACGCACGGGGGTATTTTTTCGAAGCGTGGAACAAAAAAAGGTACGAAGAAGCGGGAATTCTCTGCGATTTCGTGCAGGACAACGAGTCCAGCTCCTGCCGGGGGG
>JAGAEF010000327.1 GCA_017613255.1 Lentisphaeria bacterium | reverse complement strand
TTTCGGAAAGCGTATCGTGGTCAGAGACATGGATCTTTTTCCCGTTGCAGAACGCTCCCATACCCTCCGCGGCGCTGTAGAGTTCGTCGAAGGCGGGGGCGTAAACCACCCCCGCAATGCCTTTTCCCTCCTTCTGCAGTCCGATGGAAACGGCGTAATTGGGCGTGCCGTGCACATAGGAGGTGGTGCCGTCGATGGGATCGATCACCCAGCAATAGGGACTTTTCCCGCCGCAAAGGCCGCTTTCCTCGCCGAAAATGGAGTGGGAGGGATACTGTTGGGCAATGCGGGAAACAATAAGTTTTTCCACCGCCTTGTCCGCCGTGGTCACCAGATCGAAGGGGGTGTTTTTCCGTTCCACGGAAAAGCATGACTCGTCCGCCCGCATGTCCAGGGCCTTCTTCCCCGCCACCAGGGCAAGATGCTGCATGAAATCCAGCAGTTGTTCCTTGTCCGATTCCGTATGGGAAGACGTGTTTTCCATTGCGTTTTCCTTTTTTGTCAGGCCTTCGGTTCGAGGGGGATCACCCGCCGCCCGGAGGGGGAGTATTCCACGGTCCGGATCCGCTGAAACGCCCGGCAAGGATCCTCCCGGAAAAGAAGAACTTTGTCGTCATCCTCCGCGAAACACCCTGCCGCGAAATCTTCCGTTACGGCGGGATAGACCACCCAGTCCCCCTTTTCCTTGAGCATGGCCTGATTTTTTTCGGCAAGAGTGAAAAGCAGATCGTGATGGAGGCCGTGGAGGTGGGGGCCTTTCCTGTGTGCGAAGATCTCCTGAAGTTCCTCCACGCTGTGGCCCTCGTAGAGCGCTTCCACCTTTCCGGAGACGCCCAGGACGTGGCCCGCATCCATGCCGCCGCCCGCGCCGGTGAAAGGTTCCACAAGGATCACGCTGCTGCGCAGGAAGCCGCCGCCCTTGAGCATGGCAAGTTCCACGCCCACGCTGTGGAGACCGGCGAAAGCCCGTTTTCCGTTCTCCTCATAAGTGAGATCCGCGGGATGGACGTTGAGGCAGGGAAAGTCCTTCACGATGTTGCAAAGGGGTACGAACCCGGCAAGGAGGCCGAAGTCGATCCTGTACGGGGCAAGTTTCTCCCGGAGAAGGTCCGTCCACTCCTCCCGGACCTGCCGGGCCTTTTCCGTGGCAAGGCTCACTTTTTCCAGCCCTCTGGATCTGTAGAAGTCATGGATCCCCGCTTCCACCAGCGGAAGACCGTACTTGGATGCGATCTCTCTTGCCCGGCTGGTCTTGGGCCGGTCCGTAACGATCACGCACGCCTCCCAGTGTTTGCGGGACGCGCCGTTTGCCCGGCAGCTCTCCAGAAGTTTTTCGGCGTTCGTGCCGCTTCCGCTCAAAAAAACAGCCCCCTGAAGCGTTTTTTTGCACTCTTTCAGAAAAACATTGGCCATTTATACAACTTTCGATTTGCTTTTCCGCACTTTGTGGCGTACAATATATGGAAAGAAAAAATTTTTTCAACCTTTAAATATAGGACAAAAAAACATGAAATCAAGTCGTTTTTCCCTGTTTCTCGTTCCGCTTCTGCTCCTTTCCTCCTCCGCGCTTCGCGGGCAAACGACCGTTCAGGAGGAAGATGCGGCAAAAAAAGCCTACTTCGAATCCTTCCGGAAAACGAAGAATTCCCAGCTTCCTGACCTCATCATCACGGCAAATTATCAGAGCTGCGCCATCCTTGCGGCCATCGCCCGCAAGGAGAAAAAGACCCCCTGCATCCTTCTGCCCGCTCCCGGGGACAAGACGGGAAAGATCTGGTTCATTCCTGCGAAAAACAGCGGAATCCTTCCCATTGCGGAAAAGGAGCTGGGCAATTTCATCTCTCTCCTTGCTCCGGAACGGATCATCGTGCTGGGTGACGAACTTGTTGTGCCGGAAAAATTCCGTCCCCTTTCCGGAAGCGAGCGGCCTTCGGTGAGCATCCTTTCCCAGAACTGGCGCTACAACGCCCTCATTCTGGGCAATCTGCTTTCCATCCGGAAAATGCAGGAAAAATACGATGAGGCCATGAAGAACAATGTGACGGAACCCTTTGTCAAAGGGCTCTGCGCTCCGGAAAAGCCCGAGGAAAAGAAAGAAGCGGAAAAGTCCGGAGAGAAAAAGTAACGGGAGAAGCCAATGGCAACGATCTACAGACTGGCGAGAAACGCCTTCATCGAGTGCATCCGGGAGCCCATCTACTTCCTCATGCTGGCAAGCGTCATGGTGCTTATCGGGCTCTTCCCCACCGCCGCGCTTTTCGTCTTCCGCGAACAGCTGAAATTCGTGGTGGATTCCGCCATGGCCGCCACTCTCGTATTCTCTCTTGTGGTGGTGGTGATCTGTTCCGCCCACACCATCAGCAGGGAGATGAAGAACGGCACCGTGCTTCTTCTCATGTCCAAACCCGTGACGAGAAGCAGTTTCGTGCTGGCCAAAATTCTGGGCGTGCTGGCTTCCGTGACGGTGTTCGTGCTGCTCTGCAATGCCGCCACCCTTATCAGTCTGCTTATCGCCAAGGATCAGTTCCGGCTGGAATACGCCCCCATGATCGTCTATTTTTCGGGGATAGCCGTTGCCGCCATCTACGGGGGCGCGGTGAACTATTTCCAGCAGAAGGCCTTCACCTCCAATACGATCCTGGCCCTGGTGGTGCTTATCCCGATCATGGCAATCGTTCTGTACCTTATCCGCATGAGCGGATTCCACTCTCCCGCGGAAATCGACCCGGAAGAGTTCATCGAGGCCAAGCACCTGATCCCCGCCCTGCTTCTTCTGTTCCCCGCGGCGTGGACCATGGGAGCCATCGCCACGGCGCTGGCCACGAGGCTGGAACTGGTCTCCAATCTCACCGTCTGTTCCGTGATCTTCGTGGTGGGACTCATGTCCAAATATCTGGTAAATTTGTGGATAGCCCCCACGGACGCCTTCACGGAGGCCATTGCGCTTTTCATCCGGGCCATTCTGCCCAACTGGCAGTACTTCTGGATGGCCGACGCCATTGCCAGCAGGCAGGTCATCCCCGTAAGCTATCTCATGTGGTCCCTCGTGTATGTGGTCTTCTACATCGGATTCTGGACCTTCTGGGCGATCACGTTCTTCAGTGAACGGGAGATCGCCAAAGATTCCCGCTGAACAGATCTCCGGGGGATTGTCATGAGCGTGATCCGGGCGGAAGAGCTGACCAAACAGTACGGAAGCAAAGTATGCGTTGACCGCCTTTCCTTCGAGCTGGAAAAGGAGTGCGTGCTGGGATTCATCGGCCCAAACGGCGCAGGGAAAACCACCACCATGCGCATGCTCTGCGGCATCATGCCCCCCTCTTCCGGAAGAGCCTTCGTGGGAGGTCTGGACGTGACAAGCTTTCCCGTGGAGGCCAAACGCCTTCTGGGGTATCTCCCGGAAAATGCGCCGCTGCCCGGCACCATGACGGTGGAAGGGTTCCTCAAATACTGCGGGAACATGCGGGGACTTTTCGGGAAAGAACTGAAAACGGCGCTGGAGAGAGTCACCGAAGAGTGCGGATTGTCCGGCGTTCTGCGGGAGGAGGCCGAAGCGCTTTCCAAGGGCTTCCGCCGCCGCGTCTGCCTTGCGCAGGCCATCATGCACCAGCCGGAAGCGCTGGTGCTGGACGAACCCACCGACGGGCTGGACCCCAATCAGAAACGGGAGATCCGGGCCCTGATCCGGGAGCTGAGCCGCCGGGGCGCCGTGATCGTTTCCACCCATATTCTGGAAGAGATCGACGCCGTGTGCGACCGTGTCCTGACCATCTGCGGAGGGAAAAAGGTCTTTCACGGGACTGTGCCGGAATTCCGGAGCCTTGCCCCGGAAAGCTTTTCCGTAACGGTGTGCGTGAAGCTCCCCGATGCCGCCAAAAGTTCCCAAGCGCGGGAAGAGCTGCGCAAACTTGACAAGGTAGAGTTCCTTTCCATGGAAACGGGCGGAAAAGAGGGAGAAAATCTCCGGATGATCTTCCGTTCCTCCGGGAAAGGAGAGGCCCCGGAAAAAGAGGTCTTTGCCCTGTGCGCGGCAAGGAACTGGGAAGTGCTTTCCGTAAGAACGAAGGATGCGGGACTGGATGAGGTGTTCTCCGTTCTTGCGTCCGGAAGCGGGGAGGAGGGAAAAGCATGAAAAGAAGTCTGCTTGCCATCCTGACCGTGTGGAAAAAGGAGCTTTTCGCGGGGCTTTCCTCTCCCGCGGCATGGGTCTTTCTCCTCATTTTTCTGGAACTTGCCTCCTTTCTCACCTTCGTGGTCAGCGGCGTATTCTCTTCGGGACAGGCGGATCTTTCCCCCTTTTTCGGCTGGTTCCCCTTCCTCTTCCTTTTCCTCGTCCCCGCGCTGGGGATGCCGCTCTGGTCGGAGGAGCGGAGGACGGGGGTCTTCGAACTCACTCTCTCCTTCCCCGCGAAGATCCGGGATCTGGCGGCGGGGAAATTCCTGGCCGCCCTCACCCTTCTTTTCTTCGCCCTTCTCCTGACCCTTCCCGTGCCGCTTACGGCGCTCTATCTGGGGAAGCCGGACATCGGAGCGGTTCTCTGCGGCTATCTGGGGGCGCTTCTTCTGGGCGGGGTCTATCTGGCCGCCTCCTGTTTTGCCTCCGCTCTTTCCAAAAGTCAGACGGCGGGGTTCCTCTTCTCTCTGGTGATCTGCGCCTTCTTCCTCGTTTCGGGGCTTCCGGCGGTGACGGACGCCCTTGCCCCGTATGCGCCGGCGTGGTTCATGAATACCCTCTCCTTTGCCTCCTTCCTGCCTCACTACCAGACCTTCCAGCGGGGAATTCTGGACAGCGGGGATGTGATCTACGCGGTGACGGGCACCCTTTTCTTCCTGTATCTTTGCACGCTCACCTTGGAATTCGCCTCCGCGGGGACGGGAAACATTTTCGCTCCCGGCGCCCTTTCGGAACGTTCCACCGGACGGGCGGCGAAAAGATTTCTTCTGGGACTTTTCGGCGCGTTTTACGTTTTCCTCTGCCTCAACATCATTGCCAGCACCTGGAAATGGAAGGCGGACTTGAGTTCGGACAAAGCCTACTCTCTCTCCCCGGAAGCCTCTTCCTTTGCCGGAAAACTCACGAAAAAAGTCTCCCTGCGTCTCTATGCCTCCAGAAAGAATCCCCGCACGCCCCAGTCGGTGAAGCGCTATGCGGAACGGGTCCAGTGGCTCCTGCAGGATCTTGCCGACGCCTCCAGGGGGAAGATCACGCTGGAAGTCCTTGACCCGGAGGCGGATTCCAACGATGAGGACGCCGCCGCCGCGGAAGGGGTGGAGGCGGTGCGCCTTGCCACGGGGGAAAGGATCTATCTGGGCATTTCCGTCTCCCACGCGGGCAAGAACGCGGTGATCCCCTTCCTTGCGCAGGAGCAGGAAAATCTTCTGGAATACAGTGTCGTGCGGGCGATTCTGGACGTGGTTCGGGAGAACAAGCCCAAGGTGGGCGTCATGAGCGCCTTCCGGGTGCTGGGGACGGATATGAAGGATCTGGAAAAGGCCCTGACCCTCGCCGGAGACAAGGTCGTCAAGCCGGAGCCGCCCTGGTATGTTTTCTCCGTGCTGAAGAAAAGTTATGATCTTGTCCATGTGCCGCTGGACGCCACGAAAATCCCCGAAGATATTTCCGCCCTCATCGTCCTGCACCCCTCCGGGATCCGGGCCCACGCCATGTACGCGCTGGACCAGTATCTGCTCAACGGCGGCAGGATGGCGGTCTTCCTCGATCCCCGTTCCCTGTACGCGGTTGCAAAAATGAGGCAGGAGTACGCCTTTGCGGAAAAGATCACCTCCGATCTTCCTCCGCTTCTGAAGGCCTGGGGGGTGAAATATCATCCGGACATCGTCGCGGCGGACATCCTCTACGCCTACAGGAAGGTGGATGTGGACAAGGCCGTGACCAATCCCGCCGTCCTCCTTCTCCAGAAGCGCGCTCTTTCCGGAAAGGATACGGTCACTTCCCCGCTGGACCTTATGATGTTCTGCTTTGCCGCGCCCCTTCTGCCGTCTCCGGTAAAGGGACTCCGATGCGAAGTGCTGGCCGCCACTTCCGTCAACTCCCAGACCATCAGCGCCTTCATTGCGGACCGTCCGGAACTTGTCCTGCGCAATTTCGCCCCCGGCGGAAAGAAGCTCCCCCTCATCCTGAAACTTTCCGGCACCTTCCCAACCGCATTTCCGGAAGGTTCTCCCTCCGGCACCGACCGGAAGCACTTGAAATCCTCCCGGGGAAATCCCCTCGTTTTCCTCTGCTCGGACAGCGACATGCTTTTCAACGACGTATGCGTGAGACGCGGAGCGGATTCCTACGGCAGAATGAGCATCGTCCGGCAGAACGACAATACCGCCTTCCTTCAGTCCGCCGTGGAACAGCTGGTCAGCGAAGGCGACTGGCTCTCCCGCATCCGCAGCCGCCTGCCCATGACCCGCCCCCTCACAAGATACAACGAGATGAAGGCGAAGGCGGAACTTGCCTACAAGGAACGGATCGGACAGCTGGAACAGGGACTGCGGGAATCCGTGAGAAAAGTGAAACTCATCCGCAAGGCCGCCGAACTTGCCGGAGGCGTCCAGACCCTTTCCCCCGCCCAGAGGGAGGACATTGCCGGACATGACCGGAAGATCGAACAGGCGAAACGGGAGATCCGGGAGATCACCAGAAAACTGCAGGCGGATATGGCCAGAATCGACACCTCCCTGCGGCTCATCAATCTTCTTTTCGTTCCCGGAGCGGTGCTTCTTCTTGCGCTGTGCTGGGGGTTCATCCGGTTTTCCCGAAAAAGAAGAGGAGGAAAATCATGAGCGTTCTTCCTGAAAAAAATCTCTGCGGGGCGGAGAAGATAAAGTTCTGCAAGGGAAAACGGATCCTTTCCGCGCTGTTTTTCCTTCTTCTGACCCTTTTCACCCTCCTTGCCCTGAAAGTCAAACAGGAAAGCGGGAGAGGCTCCTTTTCCTCTTCCGGCGGAAGGGGGGCCGTAGGCTCCTTCGATCCCGCGAAGGTCCGGAAGATCCAGCTGAGCTGGATGGACAGCAAGGTGACTCTCCTTCTGGGACGGGATAATTTCTGGCATATCGCGGAACGGGGGATGACCTTTGCCTCCGCCTCCCGGATCGGGGATCTTCTCCATTCCCTTGCCTCCATACGCGTGCTGAAACAGCTGGACGCCCCCTCCCCGGAAGTGCTGCAAAAACTCAATCTCACGGAAAAGGCGGACAAACAGAGCCGCAGTCGGCCGGGGGTCCTTGCCGTGCTGAAGGACGGAACGGGAAAAGAGCTTTTCCGGATCCTTCTGGGAAGCGGCCACTATCCTCCCGTCTCCGGGAACTCGGCGGGGAACATCCCGCCCAAAGGCCGGTACGTCCTTTATGACGGCAAGGTCTTTCTTGCCGCACAGCTTTTCGAAAACTGCGTCCCGCTCCCCCAGGTGTTCGTGGAGCCTCTTGCCATCCGCAACATGAACACGGCGCTTCTGGTCATGCGCGCTTCCCTGCCGGAAAAAGGGACGCAGCCGTACACGGACAAGGTCCTTGCGCCCGTCTGGGCGGCGGTGCGCCAGAGGGCCAATCAGCCCTTCCGCACGGTCTTTCCGGCAAACGCGGCTCTGGACATGCGGAAGTTTGCCGATCTCTCGGAAACGCTGGCAAGACAGCTTACCGTGGACATTCTTCCCGCCGTGGATCCCGCCTCGGTCCCGCTGACAAGCATGATGACCGTCCAGCTTTCCGACGGATTCAGCTACCGTCTGGGCATGGCAAAACGGGGAAACGAGGAGCTTCTTCTCCCGCAGGTGACTTTCGATGAGAAAAAGGTCCGGCGTCTTCCCGGGGAAAGCGACCAGCATTTTCAGGCGAAGATCGCAGGAGCCAAACTGCGTTTCGAATCGGAAAAGCGCTATTACAACGGAAAGGTCTTCCGCATGGTCCCCGGCGTGATGGAAAAATTGTCCATAACCCCCTTCCGCCTGAAAAAGGAAGAGACGCGAAAAGCCCCCGCTCCCGGCGGAAGCAAGCCGGAAAAGAGGAAGCCTTACGGGGAAAAGACGGCAAAGAACCTGTAGCGTTTCCCGCCCGGAAGGAACACAAAAATGAGCGAATGGAAATTTCTGGCAAGTTCCGTATGGGACTACCTCTTTTTCTTCTACCTTCTGCTTTACTGCGCACCCCTTCTGCTCGGAGCCTCCCGCCTTGCCGAAAAAGTCTGCGGGAAAAACCCCTATGAACGGTTCGCCTTCACCATGCTTGCCTCCCTGGTCTGCGGCGGGATGAATTTCGGGGTGTGCGGCGTACTGAAAATCCTTTCCGTGCAGTATGTCTTTCTGGGCAATCTGCTCTGGGGCGCCTGCCTTCTCCTTCTGGGAAAATTCCTGCCGGAAAAGGGAAGGGGCACTTTCCTTCCGGAAGAGACGCTCCCGGAAGAAAACGCTCCCGTTCCATGGGGGGAGCGTCTCCTTGCGGGATTTCTCGCCTTCTGGGTGGTCAGCCGGCTGTATCCTGTCATCAGCATGCCGCCCTTCGGCACGGATTCCTACATGTATCACCTCTATTTTCCGGCGGAATGGATCCAGAGAGGCGGACTGGAA
>JAGAEF010000326.1 GCA_017613255.1 Lentisphaeria bacterium | reverse complement strand
TTTCGTAATCCATGGCCAATAATCCCAGCGCGAAGGCGTCCCTGACACTCATGCCGGAAAGGATCTTCTCGATGATGGGATCCGTCTGGGAGCCGTTGGTGGCCAGCGCCACGCTTCCGGCAAGACGCACGCAGTTGTAGGCAATGTAGGGGTTTTTGGCAAGATCCGCTTCGTGCCCCGCCCGGGGCAGGATGGAAATGGTTTTGCCCGTGATCCTGGCGGTACGGTTGGGGAAGGAGCGGGAGGAGACCCGGTAGGCGGCACAGACTTTTCCGTCGGGGGTCATTCCGGCGGCGACGATTCTTCCTATGTACATTTTTCTTCCTTTGCGGATTGGTTATTCCACGATTTTGGTGAGGGGATATTCCACGATCCCTTTGGCGCCCATTCTCTTGAGTTCGGGAATGAGTTCTCTTGCCACGTGTTCCGTGACGATGGTGTTCAGCGCAACCCAATCCGGATCGGAGAGGGGAGAGACCGTGGGCCGTTCCAGCGCGGGGAGCTTTGCCAGGATCTCGGGAAGCTTGTCCTTGGGCACGTTGAGCATGAGTCCGTACTTGCCTTCGGCGGTGAGGACCGCCTGAAGAAGCATGGCGATATTTTCCACCTTGCGCTTCTTTTCCGGATCCTCCATGGCCTTTTTGTTGGCGATGAAGCGGGTGGTGCTTATGCAGAGCGTGTCCACGATCCGCAGATGGTTGGCCCGCAGGGAGGAACCCGTTTCCGTGATCTCCACGATGGCGTCGGCGAACCGGGGGGGCTTGACTTCGGTGGCTCCCCAGGAAAAGTCCACGGTGGCATTGACCTTGTGCTCGGCCAGATACCGTTTGGTCATGCCCACGGCTTCCGTGGAAATGCGTTTGCCTTCCAGATCCTCGGCGCACTGGATGGGACTGTCTTCGGGAACGGCAAGGACACAGCGCAGGGGATTGCGGCCCACTTTTCCGTAGACAAGTTCCGCAGCCTCATACACGTCGGAGCCGTTCTCCCGGATCCAGTCGTAGCCGGTGAGTCCGCAGTCCAGGATCCCCTCCTCCACGTACTTGCTCATCTCCTGCGCGCGGATGAGCATGCACTCGATCTCCGGATCGTCGATGGTGGGATAATAGGACCTGCTGCTGATGGTGATTTTGTACCCCGCCTTGGCGAACATGTCCATGGTGGACTCTTCCAGGCTCCCCTTGGGGATGCCGAGCATAAGTTTTGCCATTTTTTTCTCCTCTTTTTTTCTATGTGAACCGTTTTGAAACAGACTTTCCGCAAACTATTACAATACTCCGTTTCGGTGCCTTTTTCCAGCCGGGAAACGAAAAAGAATGGAAAAAACTTCCTCCGGAACGTCGAAAACATTCCGTCATGGCGCCCGGAGGGAAAAAATCGCGAAAAAAATCCTTTCCGGGGACGCCGGAAAAGAGTTTTCAACTTGAAAAAAACGGAATTGCGCCGTATATTATTATGATGTGTGCGGAAAACATTCAGAGAAGGAGAGGGACAATGATTAAGGAACAGCGACTTTTGGATGATCTCATCATGGCGGCCATGCAGAAGGGCAACGATCCCGCCGTGGGGGAACTGCTTGCCGGGATCCGGGACTGCGAACACGAAATTCTCAAGGGGGCTGCCGAAAACTTCAACTCTCTCTTTCAGGAATGGGACGACACCGTGGGCGGTTCCGACGGGAAGTCGGAAGTGTGTCTTGCCCTTGCGGAACTTTCCGTACTGGATACTCCCACCTTCCGGGCGGCGCTCAACGATGCGGCCCGCCGTCTTCTGCCTCCCTACATTTCCAGCGGAGCCGTGACCAAGGCCATCGGCGCAAGGGATACGGGAATCGCCGTGAATTCCGTTGCCGCAAGGATCCGCAAACTGCAGAAACTGCGTACCAACGCCTACGTTTTCCAGTCCGGTTCCCAGTGCTGGGGCAGGCTGGTCAATCTGGACAAGGTCATGGCCACCATGGCGGTGAACACCTTTGCCACCAACAGCATGATCTCCATTCCCGTGGCCACGGCCCTTTCCGGGTGCCTTTTCTTCGAACAGCACATCGAAATGACCAATCTCATTTCCACGACGCAGGCGACCCTGAAGAACGCCGCCTTCTGCCGGGAGGTGCTTGCCAGACACTCCATAGGGCCCCTGAGCGCGGAAAAGATGCGTGCCCTGCTGGAAAAGATGTTCGTTCCCGCCATCCTTTCTCCCGACGGGTTCGAAAAGTGGTGGGCGGACACCGCTCCCGCCCACAGCAGCCAGAAGGGGCGTTCCTTCCGGGATGCCCGCAGCGTTCTGGAGCTGTATACGCTTCTTACCGCCCCGGAGGCGGGTGAGATCGTTCTGGACGACGCCGCGGCGGAAAAACTTTCCCTTCTCTTCTCCCGCGTCCGGCCCGGCATGACGCCCAAGGACCTTGCCAACCTTGCGGAATGCGTTTCCATCCTTTCCAAGGCGGGCGAAGAAGCGGTCCTCAAAAAGATGTTTTCCCCTCTGCGGGGCAAAGTGCCTTTCTTCCCCGGAGCCGTCGACGGAAAAGTCCCCCTGAAGAATCTGGAGATCTGGGGGCGTCTTTCCGTGAAGAATCTTGCCGGGTTCATCCGGGGTACGGCAAGTCTCTACTCCCTGTACGAAATGGCAAAGCTTTTCACGCTTCTCCCCCTGCGGAGCATGCCTCCCATGATGGATATTCTGGCGGTCAACGACGTGACCGACGCCATCTATGCCGCTGACAAGGTCAGCTGCGACGTTCTGCTCTTCCTCTGGAAGAACAAGGCGAAATTCGGCGAGCTCAAGGAGTATATCAGCATGGCGAACATTTCCCGCGCCCTTTCGGAAGAAGGCCTTCCCAAGGAGTGGGCGGCTGCCCAGCGGGAACTCAAGAAGCTCCTTTTCGAAAAGACCGATTTCCAGAAACTGGTCATCGAAAACGCGGGCGAGAACCTGGATTCCCTTATCTACGCCGTGCAGAAGATGCGCAACATGCAGCAGGGCGAATGTCAGAGTCTGCTGGTGAAGCTTTCCCGCAGTTCCGATGCCCTCAAGGCCAGACTGGAAAGCGGAGAAGGCAGGAAGGCGCTGGGAGAAAAGAAGGAGGAGCAGGCCGACGATTCCGCGCTGATGACCTCCCTTGCCTCCTACAAACGTCTTGCCGACGAGCTGGATACGCTGATCCGCGTGAAGATCCCGGAAAACGTGAAGGCCATCGAAACGGCCAGGGCCTTCGGCGACCTGAGCGAAAATGCCGAATACGATGCGGCCAAACTGCAGAGAAACATCCTGCGCAAACGCAGAAGCGAACTGGAAAATCTCCTGGCCACCGTTCAGGCCGTGGATTTCAGTCTGCTGCATCCCTCTCTGGAGACCGTTTCCATCGCCACGAAGGTGACGCTGGAAACTGCCGACGGCAGGCGGGTTTCCTACAGCTTCGCAGGCGCCTTCGACGGCAAGCCCGAAGAAAACGTGATCGCCTACAATACCGCGCTGGGCAAGACTCTTCTGGGGAAGAAAACGGGGGAAACCCTTTCCCTTCCCGAGGGCGGAACGGCAAAGGTGCTGGAAATCGCGCCTCTTGACGCGTCCTTGCTTGCAACGCTGACTGCCGAAGTGTGAAAAGGGTGTTTCCCGAACAGAAAGCGGTCATCCGCAGGGAACGGCGGAAATGGCGCCGTCTTGCGGAGGACGGCGTTTCCTTCCTCCGGCAGGACTCCTTCCTTCCCGGCGGGTTCCTGTTCCGTAAATTTTCCTTTCCTTCCTCTTTTCTTTCCGCCGGACCGGCAAAGGGAGGGGAGGGGGACAAACCCTTCCGGGTCCTCTTTTTCACCGATACGCACATCCGTTCCGGGGAAAGCAGGAGCTTTTTCCCCACTTACGCATGGAAAGGCACTTCTCTGGTCCGGGAAAATCTGCTTGAAGCCGTTGCCGCAGGGGAGCCCGATGCAATCGTTTTCGGCGGCGATCTGGCGGGGGAGAGCAGCTGTTTCCCGGAGGGGGCGGCGCTTTTCGGCGAACTGCCCCTCAAAAGGAAATTCGCCGTGTACGGGAACTGGGACAAGAAGGGCAAAACGCTCCTTTCCTACGGGGAACGGTGCAAGATGCTGGAAAAGTCCGGAGTCTCCCTTCTGGTCAACGAAGGAGTTTTCCTGCGGGAGGATCTCTATTTGTTCGGACTGGACGACACCCGCACGGGGTATCCCCTCTTTTCCCTGCCGCAGGAGGCGGAAAAGGAGGGCCTTGTCCGGCTGATCGTCTCCCACAATCCCGATACGGTGACGGGGAGACTCAAAGAGGAGGAGATCCGGTCCACAGATATTTTCCTGTGCGGCCACACCCACGGCGGGCAGATCCGCATCCCCTTTTTCGGTGCGCTGCGCACCTCCTCCCACAGCGGGAAAAAGCTGGAAAAGGGCTGGTATATCCACCGGGAAACCCACGCAAGAATGTTCGTGAGTTCCGGGATAGGCACGACCTTCATCCAGACAAGAATTTTCACCCCTCCGGAGATCGTTCTTCTGGAATTTCCGCCCCTTTCCGGCGGCGCAAATCCTCAGTAGATGGAGTCGGGGAAGTAGAATTTTTCCGCATTCTCCCTTGTGATGACCTCAGCGGGAATGACGATCTTTTTCTCCTTGATCTCCCGTTTCCCCAGAATCTTTTCCAGAGTGTATTCCATGCCGTAGGCGATCATGCGGGGAGGATAGGTGACGTTGACGGGGATCATGGGATCTTTTTCCACGATTTTGCGGATGATGAGTTTGGCTCCGCCTCCGCCGATGAAAAGCTTCACGTCCTTCCTCTTGGATTCTTCATAGGCCTTCAGCGCCCCCAGCAGGACGTCGTCGTCTCCCGCCCAGACGCCGTCGATGTGCTTGTATTTGCCCAGAAAGGTTTCCATGAGTTTGAGTCCCTGTTCCGTGCTCCAGTTGGCCGTCTGGCTGTCCAGAATGCGGATATTGGGATATTTTTTCATCACGGACCGGAAGGCTTCCACTCTCTGGGTATTCACGTCGCAGAGGACCCCTTCCATGACCACGATGTCGCCTTTGTAGTCGAGCTGTTTTGCCATGGCTTCGGCGCAGGCGCGTCCGAATCCGGGATTGTCCCCGGCAACGGCAAGGTCTTCGATGTTGCCCGCAAGGTTCCGGTCCACCACGGTGAGGAACACCTTTTTCTCCTTGGCCTTTTTGCAGATCCCCGCCAGCGGAGCGGGCTCATGGGGAAGCACCACCAGCGCCTTGATGTTCTGGATAAGCATGTTTTCGATCTGGGAGACCTGTTCGGAAGAGTCGGCGGAGGTGGAAACGAGGATCTTCACGTCCGGATACTTCTTTTCCAGCTCTTTTGCCGCCTTTTCCGCCCAGTAGACGATCCCTCCCGTCCAGCCGTGGTCGGCGCTGGGAATGGAGACGCCGATAACCGTTTTTTCCTGCCGTTTCCCGCAGGAAGAAGCAAGGAAAAGCGTTCCCAGAAAGGCGAGAAGCAGGAGGGGGAGGGAAAGAGAGAGAAAAAGTTTTTTCATGATGAACCTTTTTTGTTCGGTTTTCCGGTTTGATTTTCCGGGGAAAGCGTGTATATTTCCCCTTTACTTAATCTATTCCTTTTTCAGTCAAATGCAAGAGGGAATGAAAAAACTTTCGGGAAAAAAGGGTCGAAAATGTTTTTTACGGACAGTCATTATCATTTCTGCGACGGGATCGGCATGGAAGAGTACGTGGCGGAGGCGCGGGAAGAGAAGGTGGAACACTTTCTCCTCAACACGGGCAGCTTTGCCGAGGCGGAAAAAGCTTCTCTTGTCGCGGAAAAATTTCCCTGCATCCGCTTTACCGCGGGCGTCCATCCGGGGGAGATAACGTCTCTTCCCGATGACTTTTCCGAGGAAACCCTTGCTCCCTTTGCCCGTTTTGCAACGCATCAGGCGCTGGGGGCCGTGGGGGAGATCGGGCTGGATTTCTACTATGACTGCGGCCCGGAAGAGAAGCAGCTCCGGGTCTTCCGGTACTTTCTGGAAAGGGCGCTGGAGTGGAAAAAGCCCGTCACGGTGCATTGCCGGGACAAGGAGGGCTCGGTACGGGCCTATGAAATCGCCTACAGCCTTCTCAAGGAGTATGCGGGGAAGGGCGGGCTTTTCGATCTGCACTGTTACGCGGGAAGCGTGGAGTATGCGGCAAAATTTCTGGATCTGGGGGGATATTTCGGCGTGGGCGGCATGGTCACCTTCCGGAAGGCGGAAAACATCCGGGAAATCGTCCGCTTTCTTCCGCTGGAACGGCTCCTGCTGGAAACCGATGCCCCGTATCTGGCCCCGGTCCCCTATCGGGGAAAGCCCAACCGGAGCAAGTATATTCCCATCATAGGCGAAATGGTTTCCACGCTGAAAAAGGTCTCTCTGGAGGAGTGCGCCTTCATTACTTCCGGGAATGCTTCGCGCCTTTTTTCCTTCCCGGAGAGGGAAGAGTAGCGGAAAAGGGCATACGGGGCGGCTTTTTCGGGAAATTCCGGTCCTCCCCCCTTGCTTTTTTGAATTTTTGCTGTAAGTTACGAGCGTTTTCAATTCCTGCGGCGCACCGTCCGGGGAAGGAGCAATATGGAGTTATACGTCATTCTCGCCATTCTGGGCGCATTGATGCTGCTGAGTCTGCTTTCCAGCAAACTTTCCAGCAGGATCAACATGCCCTGTCTCCTGCTCTTTCTTGCCGTGGGCATGTTCTGGGGAAGCGAAACGGTCACCACCTTCATCAACGGCACCCCCTTCATTCCCGATGCCCAGAGCGCCCAGATGACAAGGGGAGTCAGCCCCGTGCTGGCCAATTACATCGGCTCCATTTCGCTGGCCTTCATCCTGTTTTCCGGCGGGTTCGATACCGACTGGAAATCGGTGAAGAACGTCTTCAAAACGGGCCTGCTTCTTTCCACGCTGGGGGTGCTTCTTTCGGCGCTCTTCACCGGGCTGGCCGCCTGGGGGCTCGTCTCCCTTGTCTCTCCGGAAATGAAGATCACTCTTCCCTGGTGCCTGCTTCTGGGGTCCATCATCTCCTCCACGGATGCGGCGGCGGTCTTTTCCATTCTCCGGTCCAAAAGCGTGAGTTTGAAGGGCCAGCTGCAGCCCCTTCTGGAGTTCGAATCGGGAAGCAACGACCCCATGGCGGCCTTCCTCACGCTCTTTTTCCTTTCTCTGGTGACCATGGAAACCACCCGGGGGCAGTCCCCGGTGCTTCTGGATTATCTTATGGTTGTGCCCGCCTTTTTCCGGGATATGGCCATAGGGATCCTCATGGGGGTGGGGATCGGCGCGCTTTTCGTATGGATCTACAACAAGATCGACTTCGACTACAACGGCCTCTACTATGTGCTGGCCGTGGTGGCGGTGCTCCTCACCTATTCGGTCACCAGTCTCTGTTACGGGAACGGGTTCATGGCGGTGTACGCGGCGGGGATCTATATGGGCAACAGCAAGTTCGTCTTCCACAACGGCGTGGGCCGCTTCTACGACGGGCTGGCGTGGATGATGCAGGTCATTTTGTTTACCATGCTGGGGCGTCTTGCCGCGCCGGGAGCGGTCTGGCAGGCCAAGTGGTACGGACTGGCGGCGGCGGGGTTCCTCATGATCTTCGCCCGGCCGCTGGCCATTCTTCTTTGCATGTGGAAAAGCCCCTTCTCCTTCCGGGAGCGTCTGCTGGTCTCCTGGGTGGGACTGCGGGGAGGCGCCCCCATCATGCTGGCCACCTTCCCGCTTCTGGCCATGCCTCACGCTCTGGGGACCAAGGCGCTTTTCTACATCGTCTTTTTCATCGTCATCACCTCCGTGCTGCTGCAGGGCATGACCATCATGCCTCTTGCCCGGCTCCTCAAGCTGGATGCCCCCCTGAAAAAGAGAGTGCGCATGCCCCTCTCCTTCGAAGAGACGGGGGACAGTTCCTCTTCCTCCCGGGAGCTGGAAGTGCCCCGCGCCCGCAGCGGACGGACTTTGGCGGAACTGAAACTTCCCGAAGGCGCCCTTGTGCTCATGATCCGACGGGACGAAAAATTCATCGTGCCCCGGGGGGATACCGCCTTGCAGGAAGGGGATATCGTCACCATCATGGGCAGTCCTTCCGCCGTGGAAAGCTGCGGGGAGTTTTTTTCACCCGGCCCCGGCGAGACCGGGCCCTCCGGGGAAATTTTGAAAGAAAATTGCGAAAAAGTGTGAAGGACTGCTTTTTTTTCGCGAGATCGGGAGTATATTACGCTACGGAAGAAAAAGAAATGAAAAAGGCGATGAGGCAATGAAACGGTTTTTCCTGATCCTGACGATCGTTCTTACGGTGTTTGCCGTGGTCACTCCCGTCCAGAAGGCGGAGGCCATCGACCCCGTCACCATCGCCATTCTCACTCCCATTGCCATTCAGACGGCAAGGGTCATGCTCCCTTACGTCCTGCGGGGACTTGCCTCCATGGGCAAGACGGGCCTCAAGGCGGGCGTGGAGCTTTTCAACTTCTTCCGGCTGCCCATCGGGCTGGGGCTTGTGCTCTGCTGGCGGTTCAGCGCGGGCGGGAAACAGATCCTGCGGGGGCTGGCTGCTCCCTTCAAAATGGCCTACTATATCCTCATGATGCCCGTTTCCGGGATCACCGGAGCGTTTTAGCGTTTCCGGACCTGCATAGGAGTACTGTGTACCTATGGCACGCGCAAACAGCAAATCTCCTGTGGAAAGCAGTCTGGAAAATCTTCTGCCGGAGTGGTCCGGCGAAGAGGATGGCAAGGCGGAGCTTCTCCGTTTCCGGCCGGAGGCGAAAGTGCTTTCGGATCTTCTGGAACGGGCCGTTTCCAAGTGCATCAAGCCCTGGACCATGAGACTGGCCCGCCTTCAGCAATCCTGGGGGGAGATCGCCGGTCCGGAGATCGCGGGAAAGTGCACCGTTCTCAGCGTGGAAAATTCCATCGTCTATATCGAAGTGCGCCATCCCGCCTTCCTCCGCGTCCTGGATTCCCCCCGCGTGAAGAACAGTCTGCTGGAAAAGATCCACACCGTCCTTTCCGAAGAGGAGGCTTCCCAGATCAAGTTCCTTGCCGCGGGTTCTTTCCGCTGAAAAGGCTTTTTCAGTCGCGGAAAAGATCCAGCGCCAGAGTGCAGAAATACCGGATCCCCGCGGCCAGAAGCTTGTCGTCGAAATCGAATATCGCCGAATGGAGCGGAGAAGAATTCCCGCTTCCCAGATGAACGAATACGCCCGGAAACTTCTGCACATAGAAGGAAAAATCCTCGCTGCTCATCACATGGGAGGGGAGACGGAAAAAGGCCTCTTCCCCCATATTTTCCCGCACAAGCGCCTCCACCCTTTCCACGTCCTCTTTTCTGTGGATCAGCGGGGGGTAGGGAACGGGACAGGAGAAGTCCGCTTGGATCCCTCTTCTTTCCGAAACGGAACGGACGAGAGAAGCAAAATCCTCCACCATCTTTTTCCCCTTGAGGGGATCCAGGAACCGGACCGTTCCCATGAGAAGCGCTTCATCCGGGATCACCGACTTGTTGGTCCCGCCCCGGCAGGTGCAGAAGGTGAGCACGCACCCTTCCGGCGTGATGGAGGGGCATTGGGCCATGATCTCCGCGGCACAGTCCAGCGGGTTTCTTGCGAACTGGGGGAGACTGCCGTGGCCGCCCTTGCCCCGGAGCAGGATCCTGAAAAATCCCGCCGCCGCCATGAGGGGGCCTTCCTTGGTGCAGATCTTTCCGTAAGGCTCGTTGGGCCAGGAGTGCATCCCGGAAACGAAATCGGGTTCGGGATCCAGAAGAGCCCCCTTCTCCACAAGATCCTTTGCCATGCAGGCGATCTCCTCCCCCGGCTGGAAAAGGAACCGCACGGAACAGGGGACAAACTCCCTCATGGCGGAAAGCACGCAGGCGGCTCCGTAAAGCATGGCGGTGTGTCCGTCGTGCCCGCAGGCGTGTTTCAGGCCCTTGTGGCACGAAGCATAAGGGACCAGAGAAGGATCCTCTTCCACGGGGAGGGCGTCGATATCCGCCCGCAGCGTGAGATTTTTTGCCTTTCCCCGGTTGAGGAAAGCCACCGTATCCGTCCCCAGAAAGGGAGGAAGGATCTCCAGAGGAAGGGGGGCCAGTTTCCTGCGGATGGCGCTTGCGGTCTCCTCTTCTTTGCCTGCCAGTTCCGGAATGGTGTGGAGAAAATGCCGGAACTCCACCACCTCGGGCAAAATCTTTCCGATCTCTTTTTCCAGTGCGTCTCTGAGCGCCTTATCCATGAAAAGATCCTTTTTTTAAAGCGTTTTTTCGTTTTTCCCGCCAAACGCGCTTGACAGGGAAAGCTTCCTGCGGCTATATTATAGCATCTTTCGGCAATAAGTCAAGCCGTGTTTTCCGGGGCGGCGGTCCTGCCCGGA
>JAGAEF010000325.1 GCA_017613255.1 Lentisphaeria bacterium | reverse complement strand
GGCGGCGCAACCACCACGGGCGGGGGCGGCACCACCACGGCCTTGACCAGATTGACGATGTCCGTGGCAAGTCTCACTCCTCTGCCGTCATCATGGTAATGGCGGGGGGGCGGCGGGGGCGGAGGCGCGCCGAAGGCGGCCTGCACCATTGCGACAGCGACCGCTGCGAAAACGATCTTCCAGGTGTTGTTTTTCATTTTTTACTCCTTTCCTGGTTTTTTTGCCGTTGCTGGCGTATTTTTGCGAGTTGCACTCTGTCCGTAAAACGAAACTGCCAATTTGTTTATTGCGCAAAATAATTTAATTTTCAAAAATATTTTTATGCCTTAACTTGTTTTCCCTTCCTTGCCGTCTCTTTCTCCGCCCGGATCCTCCTTGCGCTCTCGAAGAAAAAGGCAAGGCCGCATCCTGCGCACATCATGAGGAACGGGAGCAGAATGATCTGATCCTTCAGAGAGGCGGCGGGGGCGGGATTAAGGAGATAGAACCCCCCGACAGCGAAGAGAAGCAGCAGCGCATACCCCCGGCTCCGGAAGGGATCCAGCAGCACGAACCAGGAGATCCCCAGCAAGGTGAGGAGCCACACGGCATAGGCGAGAATCGTCACGCCGGGGAGGAAGGCTTTTTCCGTAAGGGAAGCGTAATATTCCGCCTGTTTCCGGAAGAGATCCTGATGGATGGGGACGAGGACATTCCTGTTGAAAAGAAGTTTGCCGAACTGTACCGGGTGGCGGAGTATGATCCGGATCATTTCCGCATCCCGCCGGGCAAAGTAGGTCCCCGCGTCGGGCGTCTTCCCGGGGGAATCCACAAGGCTTTTCGCCCAGACATCCTTGACGGTTTTGCGGAAATTCGCATCGAAATTGGCCCGGTCGGTCTTCAGGGAAAGAAGCATGGCGCTCAGGAAAAGCCGTTCCGAACGTTTCCCGTCTATGCGCCACGCGCCGCAGAACTGTCTGTTCCGGAAAAGGGCGGGGAAGAGCAGAAGGAAAGTCGTCAGGAGAAGAAGGAGGATATACTCCAGCCTCCTCCTTGCCGTGAACTTGCCGTACAGAAGGATGAGAAGGATGACGGGTATGCTCCAGAAGGCATTGCCCCAGTCGTCGGTGAGCGCCGCAAGGGCTCCCGAGGCCGCCATGCAGAAAAGATCCGGCTGAAGGGCGGTTTTGAGGAAGCGGAGAAGAAAGCAGAACTGCAGCGTAAGGAAAAAGAGGAACAGAGGGAGCCCCCAGTCGGTCCTGCCGGGAAATGCCGCGGCGACGAGAAGCGGGGAGAGGGCATACAATCCCGCCGCCCACAGACCCGCCTTCCAGCCGCACAGGGCGGAAGCTCCGGCATAGACGATGTATACGGCAAGGACGCTCAAAAGCAGTCCGGCAAGTTCCGCGAACAGCATCCGGTGCATGCCCGCATGACGGAAAAGGGCAAGGAAATACCCGTAGAGGGGCGCTTTCCGGATGGTCACGATGTCCAGTTTCTTTGCCTGCGGAGAGTAGTTGCAGAAGTGCTTCCGGACGGGATCGGAATATCTCTGATAGATCCTGTCCTCCAGTCCGGGGGTGCGCCGGGCCGTTTCCATGCCGGGGAGAGCATAAGCCAGCCGCAGGATCAGGGCGAGCGCCAGAAGAATCCACACTCCCTTCACCGCTTTGGCACGGGTTTTCCCATAGGAGACGAGCTCCCCGGCGGCGGGGCTTTCCGAAAGCGCCTTTTTCTCCTCTTTCAGGGACAGGAAACGCCACTTCAGGGCGGTCCAGAGCCCCTGAAAACCGTCTTTGGCCCGGATCTTCTTGCCGCCGTCCAGCTTCCGGGGGGAGTAGGAGATGGGGACTTCCTCAATGGTAAAGCCCAGACGAAGGAGCTTGCAGGTGACCTCCACCTCCCATTCGAAATGATTCCCTTCCGCCTTCAGGGACCGGATCAGATCCCCGTCGAAGGTCTTGTAGCAGGTGGGCTCGTCGGTAAGGACGGCATTGTAAAGGAGATCGATCCAGAAGGAGAGAATGAGCCCCCCCAGATAGAAGGAGGGCGCGGAATAGAACCGGTTTCGGTTTTCCGCCTCCCGGGAGCCGTAGACGACCTTGCTCTTCCCTTCCAGAATGGGCCGGATGCACTTGACGTAATCCGCGGGATCGTACTCCAGATCCGCGTCCTGGATGATGACGATGCTTCCCGTGCTTGCGGCGATGCCCTCCTTGAGTGCGGAACCTTTGCCGCCGTTGGGCTTTTCCAGATACCGGAAGGAGAGCTCTTCCCCTTTTCCGGGGTGTTTTTCCAGAAACTCCCGGATTTTTTTGCCGGAGCCGTCGGTGGAGCCGTCGTTGACGATGATGATCTCCATGGGGATGCCCGGCGGGGAGGAGACCACCTTTTCCAGCAGGGTGCCCAGGGTGGACTCCTCGTTGTACACGGGGATGATCACCGACAACTTATGCTTTTTTTCCGGCATGACGCACCAAAAGGACCCTGTTTGTTGACTCGATTTTCCGGCATGTTCGATATTCCGCGAACCGAAGCGGGGAAAGGAAACCCTCCCCACAAGTAAATTTAACGACTGCAAACGGAAAATCAAGTCGGGAAACGTTTTTTTTGCCCCCTTGTTCCGGAAAAACCCCTCCGGAGGGGCAAAAGAGAAGGCTCCGGAGGCTTGCTGGGAAGAGGGACCTTGTATTTTCGCAGGAGTGTGTTATAGTAAGGATCGGTACGACAACGCAAAAAAAAGGAGAAAAAATGTCTCAGACAGCCCGCAGCAAAGAAGTCTTCGATTTCTTCCGGAAAAAATACGATACCCCCTATTCCATTGCCGATCTTACCGCCACGGTCTGCGAACTCTGCGGAGTCACCCCGCCGGAAGAGTGTGCGGGAACCCCCATTGCCGCCGTCGTGGATCAGGGCGACAAACTTATGGGCGGCATCGGGAAAACGCAGAAGGTGCTTCTTTTCTGCGCCGACGCCATGGGGGAGGCCCAGCGGCAGGTTTTCAAAGACGCCTTTGCCCGCATCGAAAAGACCGCCTCCTTCCGCTTCCTTTCCACATCGGTCATGCCCAGCGTGACCCCCGTCTGCTACGGGACGATCTTTTCCGGAGCGGCCCCCTGCGTCCACGGGATCGAAAAGTATGAAAAGGTGCTTCTTTCCGTGGATACGCTCTTCGACGCCTTCGCCCGGGCCGGGAAGAACGTGGCCATCTGCGCCTACAACAACTGCAGCATCGACGTGATCTTCCGGAAAAGAAACGTGGACTACTACTCCTTCCGGGGGGACGAAGGCACCTTCCGCTGCGCCATGGACCTTATGGAACGCTCCGATTACGACCTCATCGTCTGCTACATGAACGATTACGACCACACCATGCACGCAACCGGACCCTTCTCCGAAGAGGCCGGAGCGCAGGCCGAACTTGCCGCCGACCGTTACGAAGCCTTTGCGAAACAAGCCGATCTTTTCTGGGCGCAGTACAACCGGGCCGTCGTCTTCGTCCCCGACCACGGCGGCCATCTGGTGAACGAAAGCAACGGGGCCCACGGCACCGATACGCCCGAAGACATGCTGGTCAATCATTTCTACCGCATCAAACCAGGCGGAAAAAAGTAAGCGCGAGGGCAAAATGGCACAGAAAGGCGAGAAGAAATATTACGCGGTGATCGGGCACCCGGTGGGGCACTCCCTTTCCCCCGCCATGCAGAACGCCGCCTTCGAAGCGTGTTCCCTGAACGGAGAATATACCGCCATCGACGTGGCCCCGGAAGATATGGGAGCCTTCGTTGCCCGGGCAAGAACCTCGTTGGCGGGCTTCAACATCACCGTTCCCAACAAAGGCGCCGTCATCCCCTTTCTGGACGAAGCGGAGCCCCTTGCCGCTCTGCAGGGGAGCGTGAACACGGTCATCAACCGCGACGGCGTCCTTTACGGGACCAGCACCGACGGATACGGACTGGAGGCGGCGCTGAAAGAGGCCTTCTCTCTGGAGATCAGGGGACATTCCGTCACTTTCATTGGCTGCGGCGGCGTGGTGAAGGCTCTTGCCTTTCACTTTGCTTCCGCGGGAGTGAAAAAGATCTTCCTCCTCAACCGGACCTTCGGCACGGCACAGGCCCTCTGCGGCGCTTTGCAGGAGCGTTTCCCCTCTCTGGAATGTTCCTGCGCTCCTCTGGGGGACGAGTCCTCCCTGTCCGGCTTCTTCGGAAAAAGCGACCTTGCCGTACAGTGCACCAGTCTGGGATTGAAGGAAAGCGATCCCCCGCCCATCCGCCCGGAGCTCCTTCCTTCCGGGATCCTCTTCTTCGACACCATCTACCGGAGGACTCCCCTTCTCCAGTACGCGGAAGAACACGGCATACGCTGTGCCAACGGGCTGGGGATGCTTCTGCATCAGGGGGCGAAATCCTTTTCCCTCTGGACGGGGAAAGAGGCCCCCGTGGAGGCCATGCGCCGGGCGCTTTACGAGGCGTTTTACGGAAATTCCAGGTGAAAAAGAAAAATTTTTGCGTTCCGGATTTGAAAAAGGACGGAAACGTGCTATATTATTCCCTCGCGAATGCGGCACAGAGTTGCCAGACAACGGTAGATACGGAAAATTCATACGAAAAAAGAGGTTCGAAAATGAAAAAAGACATCCATCCTTCTTACGGTCCCGCCACGGTGACCTGCGCCTGCGGCAAGGTCTGGGAGATCAAGTCCACGAGAAAAGAGTACAAAGTGGGTATCTGCGCGGAATGCCACCCCTTCTTCACCGGCAAGCAGAAACTTGTGGATATCGCCGGACGCGTGGAAAAATTCCGCCGCCGTTACGACAAGGCCGCCATCAAGAAGTAATCGGCAGCGTTTTCGTGCGAAAGCCCGTCGGATGGAAGAAGACCGTCCGGAACGGGCTTTTTCTTTTTCGGCACATTTTCGAGGCAGACAATGAGACCTGAAGACATCCAGGAACAGATTTCCGACATGCGGGAAAGGGCGCGGCAGCTGGAAGAGAAGCTGGAAGACCCCGCCCTCTACTCCTCCCCCTCCGCCCAGAAGGGGCTCTTCCGGGAGCGGCAGAGGCTCATCCGGATCTTTTCCCTTTTCGACTCCTGGAAAAAGGCCCTTTCCGACGCTTCGGGAAACCGGGAGCTGATCCAGACGGAACAGGACGAAGAGTTCAAACTTCTGCTGGAAAACGACCTTGCCGAACTGGAAAAGAAGGCGCAGGAGGAGGAAAAGGCCTTGAGTCTGCTTCTTCTGCCGCCGGACCCCAACGACGGGAGAAGCTGTATCGTGGAAATGCGGCCCGCCGCCGGAGGGGAGGAGGCCGCGCTTTTCACGGCCCAGATGTTCCACTTGTACACGAAATTTGCGGAAAAACACTCCTGGAAGCAGGAGACTCTCTCCCTTTCGGAAACGGGACTGGGGGGAATCAAAGAGGTGATCTTCTCTCTGGACGGGGAGGATGTTTTCTCCTTCATGAAATTCGAAAGCGGCGTCCACAGAGTGCAGAGAGTTCCCGTAACGGAAACCTCCGGAAGAACCCACACGTCCACCATCACCGTCTCCGTTCTGCCTGAGGCGGAGGAAACCGACGACGTGGAGATCCGGCAGGAGGATCTGGAAATTTCCACCTTCCGCTCCTCCGGCCCCGGCGGCCAGAACGTGAACCGGACGGATTCGGCCGTAAGGATCGTGCACAAGCCCAGCGGGATCACCGTGGCAAGCCAGCAGGAGCGTTCCCAGATCCGCAACAGGGAGATCGCGCTGCGCATCCTCAAATCCAAGCTTCTGGAGATCATCCGCAGGGACGAGGCCGCCGAACACGCCGCGAGCAAGCGTTCCCAGATCGGCACGGGGGACAGAAGCGAAAGGATCCGCACCTACAACTTCCCCCAGAACCGGGTGACGGATCACCGGTACAACGTTTCCGTTTACGATCTGCCTTCCGTCATGGAGGGGAATCTGGAACTGCTTCTGGATCAGATCATGGAGATCGAAAGCAGGAACGCTCTGGAAAGCCTGCTGAAAAAATAGTCGGTTCCCCGGGAGAAAAACGATGAGACCCTTTCATGACCTGGATGTGGAAAAGGACAAAAAGCCTTTGACCTGGGCGTACGTGCGCCGGGTGCTGGGAAGTTTCGTACATTACTACAGGCCCCAGCGGGGATTGTTTTTTCTCTCCCTTTTCTGTTCGGTGGCGGGGGCGGGCATGCAGATGCTCATCCCCCTTCTGGTGTACAGATCCTTTCAGGAGGGCAACAGCCTGAAGCTGATCTATCTGCTGATCGGGGGGATCTTTCTTCTCATGTGCGCCATAGCGGCGTGCAACTACATCTGCACCCGGTACGGGCATATCGTGGGCGTGCGCATGGAAGCGGCCATGCGGGACGATCTCTTTTCCCATCTGCAGAGTCTCTCCTTCAACTATTTCGACAAGACCAAGACGGGGCATATCATGAGCCGCATCACCAACGATCTTTCCATGATCGCGGAACTGGCCCACCACGGCCCCGAAGACGTTCTGGCCGCCCTCATCATGTTCCTTACGGGGCTTGCCGTGATGCTTGCCTTGAATCCCTTCCTCACGCTGGTGACCATCATTCCCATGCCCTTCATCTGCATGTGGGCCTCCCGTTTTCAGGGGAAGATGCGCTCCGGGTTCCGGGAGAGCCGCAAAAAGATCGCGGATCTCAACAGTCAGGTGGAAAACTCCATTCAGGGGATCCGGGAGGTGAAATCCTTCACGCAGGAGAAACAGGAGATCGGCAAATTCAAAAGCGTCAACGCCTCCTTCCGCAAGATCCGGGAGACGTTGTTCGGCACCATGGCCTCCTTCCATTCCGGGATGCGCTTTTTCATGGACGGGTACTCCCTTCTGTTCGTGGTGGTGGGGGTGATCCTCAACCATTACGGCAAGGCGACCTTGCTGGAGATCATGACCTTTTTCATGTACTCCAAATACATCACCATGCCCCTTTTCCGGCTGCTGGACTTTACCGAACAGTTCCATCAGGGGCTCACGGCCTACGAGAGATTTTACGAGGTCCTGCAGGAAAAGTCCTCCGTGCACGACAAGGAAAACGCTCTTGCCCCCGTTTCTCCCGCCAGAGGGGAGATCGAGTTCCGAAACGTCTCCTTCAGTTACAACGGGACCGACGAGGTGCTCAAGAACATTACGCTGAAGATCCCCGCGGGCGTGACGGCGGCTCTCGTGGGGGAATCGGGCGCGGGCAAGACCACGGCGGCGGCGCTGATCCCCCGCTTCTACGATGCGGGAAAAGGGGAGATCCTGCTGGACGGGATCGATGTAAGGGATTACTCTCTGGAGTATCTGCGGAGGAATATCGGCATCGTGCGCCAAAGCCCCTTCCTTTTCGATACCTCCATACGGGAAAACATCCTTTTCGGCAAGCCCGATGCAAGCGAAGAGGAGATGGTCCAGGCAGCAAAAAACGCCAATATCTACGATTTCATCATGTCCCTCCCGGACAAGTTCGAATCCAAGGTGGGGGAACACGGCATCCTTCTTTCCGGCGGGCAGAAACAGCGCATTTCCATTGCCAGAGTGTTCCTGAAAAACCCGCCCGTACTCATCTTCGACGAGGCCACCAGCGCGCTGGACAACCAGTCCGAAGAGCTTGTGCGGGAGGCCGTGGAGCGTCTCTGCGGAGGAAGGACCACCCTCATCATCGCCCACCGTCTTTCCACCGTGAAGCACGCAAAAATCCTCTTCTGCATGAAAAACGGACTCCTTGTGGAGCAGGGCACCCACGAGGAACTCCTGAAAAAGCCCGACGGCTACTACAAACTTCTCTATGAGATGCACTCTTTCTGAAACGCTCCTTGCATTTCCGGAAAAAGATATTATATTATCAATATAACGAAACCGAAAGGACGGATGATGGAAAACCGGGTGGCCGTGCTGGCGATCCTTGCGGAAAGCAGGGAGTCCGCCGAAAAGATCAACGGGATCCTCCATGAGTTCAACAACTGGATCATCGGCAGAATGGGGCTCCCCTACCGGGAGAGGAAGATCAACATCATCTCCATCGTGCTGGATGCTCCTGCGGACAGGATCAACGCCCTTGCGGGGAAACTGGGACGGCTTGACGGCGTGACCGCCAAGGCCGTCTATGCGGGAATGAACGAAAAATAAGATAGATCACGATCAGCCTGACGCCGAAACCGTTTTTGGGTTGAGGGGGAAGCTCTGATGAAAAGACTTTTTGTCGCTTCGGAGAACAGGCTGTAGTCTGTTCTCTTTTTTTTGGGAGGAAACATGCTGAAACTCGCGTTTTACGGGAAGGGGGGGATCGGAAAATCCACCATCGTGAGCAACCTTGCCTTTTTGTTCGCTTCCCGGGGCCTCAAGGTCATGCAGATCGGCTGCGACCCCAAGGCGGATTCCACCTCCGTGCATCACGGAGGAGCTCCGGCGGAAACCGTTCTGGACCTGATCCGGAAACGGGGGGACGATTTCACGTTGGAGGAGATGGTCCGGCAGGGGGAGGACAAAGTCCTCTGCGTGGAATCCGGCGGACCCGTTCCGGGAGTGGGCTGTGCGGGAAGAGGGATCA
This sequence comes from Lentisphaeria bacterium, assembly GCA_017613255.1. Lineage (GTDB taxonomy): Bacteria > Verrucomicrobiota > Lentisphaeria > Victivallales > UBA1829 > RGIG5327. The sequence goes on along the minus strand of JAGAEF010000325.1, from coordinate 19,243 downwards.
TCGCCTCTCTGGAAAAACTGGAACAGAAGGGGGCGTACAAAGTCTATGCGCCGGACATCGTTCTCTACGATGTTCTGGGGGACGTGGTCTGCGGCGGCTTTTCCATGCCCATGAGAAAAGGGTATGCCGACGAGGTCTATATCGTCACTTCCGGGGAGAAGATGAGCATTTACGCGGCAGGCAACATCGCCATGGCGCTGGACCGTTTCCAGAAGCGCTCCTACGCTTCTCTGGGCGGATTCATCCTCAACTGCCGGAACGTGCCGAATGAGGAGGAAAGCGTTTCCCGTCTTGCGGAGGATTTTCACTCTTCCATTACGGGAAAGATCCGCTGGAGCAGCCAGATCCAGGAGGCGGAAAGACGCGGCGGATGCGTAACGGAACTTTTTCCCGATTCTCCCGCGGCAAAGGATTTTTCTCTTCTTGCCGACGCTCTTTTGAAAAAACGGGGGATAAGCTGAAATGCTGGAAAGAATCGGCGGAAAAACGCTTCCGGAAACGGCGGAAATTTCCATAGGACAAGCCTCTTTTCCCGCGCCCTTCGAAACGGGACTGGAATACAACATGCCCGCAAGAGGTCACTGGAACATCGTGCACAGCGCCATGCTCGTTCCGGGCCTTCACCAGATCTATGCCTGCGCCAGAGGGTGTCTGCGGGGCGTGATCCTTACCGCCGGAGAGATGACGGCAATGGACAGGATGTCCTTCGTGACTCTGGAGGAAGAGGATTTTTTCAGCGGAAGGATGGAGGACTCGGTCATTCAGGGGGCGACCCATATTCTGGAACAGCTGGAAAAAAAGGGAATGCTTCCCCCCGCCGTCATGGTGGTGCTCAGCTGCGTACAGCTTTTTGCCGGCGTGGATTTTCCCTACATTCTGGAAAGTTTGCGTCAAAGGTTCCCGAAAACGGACTTCATCGACGGATACATGCACCCCACCATGCGGAAAAGCGGGCTCACCCCGGATCAGGTGATGCGGAGACAGATCTACGCCCCCCTGAAAGCGTGTCCTCGTAACGGAAAATGCGTGACGCTGATCGGCAGCGACCACGCCTTTCCCCCCACCGCGGACCATGTTGCTTTCCTGAAAAAAAACGGCTTTGCCGTGCGGGAGCTGGCCTCCTGCGGGAGTTATGCGGAATATCTGCGTCTGGCGGAAAGTTTCCTTTTCGTCACCAATATCCCCCCCGCCCGCCACGCCGGGGAAAGTCTGGCAAAAAGGCTGGGGAGAAGGGAACTGTATCTTCCCGTGAGCTATTCCTTTTCCGAAATCCGGCACTCCCTTCTTCTGCTTGCGGAAGCTCTGGAAGTTCCTCCCCCCTCCCCGGAGGAGTTCGCCGAAAAGGAGGAAAGGGCGGAAAAGGCTCTGCAACAGGCAAAGGAAAGGATCGGGGACGCGGCAATCACCATCGACCATACCGCCACGTTCCGGCCCTTGAGCATGGCAAGACTTCTGCTGGAACACAACTTCCGTGTGACGAAGATCCATGCGGACGCTTTTGCCGGGGAGGAGAAGGAGGATTTCCTCTTCCTGAAAGAGCATCATCCTTCCCTTCTTCTTTCCTCTCCCACCCATCCCGCCATGCGGTTTGCGGGAAAAGGCGGGAGTGAGAACCGCGGCAGGACGCTTGCCATAGGACAGGGAGCCGCCTATTTCGCCGGGACGCCCTTTTTCGTCAACAGGATTGCGGATTCCTCCCTCTTCGGCTTCGACGGCATTTTCCGTCTGGCGGAAGAAATGAAAAAAGCGTGGGAGACGCCCTCCCTCACGGAACAAACCATCCAGATCAAGGGTCTGGGGTGCAGGAGCTGTCTCATATGAAACACGCATCGAGAATCCTTTCCGTTTACTCTTCCGATACGGCGGGAGTCGCCTCCATGCTCTACGAGCTGGGAGGCATGACCGTCATCCACGACGCCTCCGGCTGCAACTCCACCTACACGACCCATGACGAACCCAGATGGTATCAGATGGATTCCATGGTCTATATTTCCGCCCTCACGGAAAACGATATGATCCTGGGCAACGACGAAAAACTCGTGAAGGACGTCTGCCGGACGGCCAAGGAGCTTTCCCCCGCGTTCATTGCGCTCTGCGCTTCCCCCATGCCGGCCATGACCGGCACGGATCTAAATGCCATCGGCGAGGAGATCCGGGAAAAAACTCTTCTCCCGGTCTTTCCCATACGCACCAACGGGATGGACTGCTACCTCAAGGGGGCTTCGGAAGCGCTTCTGGCCTATCTGGAACACTTCTGCAGGGAGGATGTGCAAAAGACAAGGGAACTTTCCGTCAACATTCTGGGGGCGACTCCTCTGGACTTTTCCGTCAACGGGACCGTGGAGGCCGTGAGAAAGTTTCTCATGGAGGAAGGATTCCGGGTCGTTTCCTGCATGTGCAAGGGGTCTTCTCCCGGGGAGATCGCCTCCGCGGGGGCGGCCCAGGTCAATCTCGCGGTCTCCTCCTGCGGCCTTGCGGCGGCAGAATACCTTTGGAAAAGGTTCGGCACCCCCTTCGTTGCGGGGGTTCCGCTGGGGATCGGGTACGCAAAACGCCTTGCAGGAGAACTGAAAAAGGCGGCGGAAACGGGGGAAAATCTTTACAGCTGTCTTCGAAGACACGTTCCCGATGAACGCGCAAAAGCGCCCGTCATCCTCCATGAGGGCGTTTTCGCCTCCTCTCTCTGCTGCGCGCTGGAGGAGGATTTCCATACGGAAGCAAACGTGATCGCCCCGAAAATGCTTACCCCCTTCCTGCGGAAAGAGGAGGATCCCTCCCCGGAGTGCGAAGACCTTCTTGCGGAACTTTTCGCCAAGGCGGGAACGGTTTTCGCCGACCCATTCTACAAGGCCATAGTACCCGAAGACGTTCCTTTCGTTTCACTTCCCCATGAAGCCTTTTCCGGCCGCTGCTTCAGAAGGGAAAACAAGGTCCTTGCGGCACGGAAGATCCCGGACTGGAGGAAAATATGCTGAAAGCGGCCGTTTACGGAAAAGGGGGAATCGGAAAATCCACGGTGACCGCCAACCTTGCGGCGGCCTTTGCCCGCATGGGGAAAAAGGTCATCCAGATCGGATGCGACCCCAAGGCGGATTCCACCATCAACCTTCTCCACGGGGAGGGGGTGACTCCCGTCATGAATTTCCTGCGGGAACACGACCGGGAGCCGGAGAAACTCGAAGAGATCGTGAAAGAGGGCTTCGGCGGCGTTCTCTGCATCGAAACCGGCGGCCCCACCCCCGGTCTGGGGTGCGCGGGAAGAGGGATCGTGACCACCTTTTCCCTTCTGGAGGAGCTGGAACTCTTCGAGATCTGCAAACCGGACGTGGTGCTGTACGACGTGCTGGGGGATGTGGTCTGCGGCGGTTTCGCCGCCCCCATCCGGGAAAATTACGCTTCCCATATCCTTATCGTCACCTCCGGGGAGAAAATGGCCCTTTACGCGGCGGACAATATTTACAACGCGGTGAAGAACTTTGCCGACCGGGCCTATGCGGAGGTGTTCGGGCTTGTGCTGAACCGGAGAAACGTGGAGCGCGAAGAGGAAAAAGTGCGGGAATTCGCTTTTTCCCACGCCCTGGAGATCGTGGCGGACATCCCCAGAAGCGACGAGATCATCCACTGGGAGGACCGGAACAGGACCATTGTGGAGGCTGCGGAAGATTCTCCCGTAAGCAGAGAGTTTTTCCTTCTTGCGGAAAAACTGCTTGCCGCGGAGAAAAAAAAGGGAGAAGACGCGAAATGAAGGAAGCGTTTTTCCAAACCGCGCGGGAACTTGCGGAAAGGGGAAGGGAACACATCCCCGACCCACTGCGTTCCTCCGGGAATCTGGTCTACAGCTCCCCCGCCACGCTGGCCTACAACTCTCCCGGGGCGCAGGGCTTCGGGGTGAAACGGGCGGCCCTCACCCTGCCCGGTTCGGTCATGCTTCTGGTTTCCCCCCGGTGCTGCGGAAGGAACACTTCCGGCCTGAACGGGAACGGGCCTTACGGGGACAGGATGTACTATCTTCTTCAGGACGAAACCGACATCGTCACCGGGCGCCACCTCTACAAGATCGCCGACGCGGTGCAGGAGATCTGCTCCTCCCGGAAGGAGAAGCCTTCCGCAGTCATGATCTGCATCACCTGCACCGACGCGCTTCTGGGCACGGATATGGAAAGAGTCTGCCGGAAATGCGAAAGCCTTACGGGCATCCCGGCGGTGCCCTGCTATATGTACGCCCTGACAAGGGAGGGGAGGCTTCCCCCCATGGTCTCCGTGCGCAAAAGCGTCTACTCCCTTCTGAAACCGGGGAAAAGACGGCCCGATGCGGTCAATCTTCTGGGATTTTTTTCCCCGCTGCAGGAGGATTGCGAACTGTATGAGATCCTGCACAAGGCCGGAGTCAAAGTGATCCGGGAACTTTCCCGGTGCGGGACATTCGCCGAATACGAAAAGATGGCGGAAGCCAATTTTAATCTCGTGCTCTTTCCGGAGGCCCGTTACGCCGCGCTGGATCTGGAAAAGCGTCTGAACATCCCCTTCATCGAACTGACCAGAAGTTACGATACGGAGAAGATCGCGAAACAGTATCTGCTTCTGGGACAGGCCGCGGGATTTTCCGTGGACGTTTCCTCCTGCCGCGCCGAAGCGGAAAAGGAGATTTCCGCCTTCCGGGCTTCTTTCGGGAATCCCTCCTTTTCCGTGGGAGAGTGGCTCAACGCGGATCCCTTCGAACTGGCCCTTTCCCTTCTCCGGTACGGGTTCCCCGTAAAGGAGATCTTCGGCACTCTGGGGGAGGCCAATTTCATCTATGTGAAAAAGATCGCTTTTCTGAGTCCGGAAACGAAGGTCTACAGCAATCTTTCCCCTTCCATGCTCCTGTACGAGGAAAGGAAAGAGGACCTTCCCGATGCGGTCCTGGGGAAGGACGCCATGTATTATCACGCCGATACGCCGGGCGTCCCGTGGAATTCCGAGGAACAGCCCTTCGGCTTTGCGGGCACGAAAAAACTCTTCCGCACGCTTGCGGAAGCCATGGAAAAAGGGAGGAAGAATCCATGAAAAAACTTTTGAAGCTTCTTTCCCCCTTTGCTCCGGATCACTCCGGGGCGGTCTCGGCGCTTTTCGAGCTGGGCGGACTTCTGGTGGTCTGCGACGCGGGGGGCTGTACCGGCAACATCTGCGGATTCGACGAGCCCCGCTACTTCCACGCCAAATGCGCCCTTTTCAGCGCGGGTCTGCGGGATATGGACGCCATTCTGGGGCAGGACGAGCGTCTTGCCGGGAAGGTGGCGCAGGCTCTGGAGGAGACGGGAATGCCCTTTGCCGTGCTGATCGGCACCCCCGTCCCCGCCGTCATCGCCACGGACTTTTCCGCCCTGCGGAAAATGGTGGAAAAGCGTGCGTCAGGCAAGCGCTGTCTTGCCGTGGAAACCAAGGGGACGGCCCTTTACGATGAAGGCGTCTCCCTTGCCTTTCTCCAGCTCGTGAAGACCTTTGCCTTGGAACGGCGGGAAGTGACGAAAGGGAGGATCGGCGTCTGGGGGGCGACCCCTCTGGACTTGAGCTTTCCGGATGCTTCCCGGCTCGTTTCCGCTCTTGTCTCTTCCGGAAAGTGCGGGAAAAAAGAGGAGGTTTTCTGTTACGGCATGGGGGCGAAGATCCCGGAGATCGAACAGGCCTCCCGGTGCGAAAAAAATCTCGTCATTGCGCCGGGGGGACTCGCCGCGGCAAAGGAGCTTTTCCGGAAATTCGGCACCCCTTACGAGGTGGCCTATCCCTGTCTTCCCGCCTCTCTGAAAAGAAAGATGGCGGAATGGAAAAACCGTTCCGCGGGCAGGAAGGAAAAGGTGCTCATCGTTCATGAGCAATTTGCCGCCAACGCGGCGCGGGAGGAGCTGGAAAAGGATGGTTCTCCGGACTGGGAGATCCACACAGGCACCTTTTTCCGGTTCTTCCCGGAATACGGGAGAAACGGGGATCTTGTCTTTGCCGGAGAGGAGGATTTCGCCGAAAAACTGGAGAAGGGGAACTATACTCTCCTTATTGCCGATGAAGTGTTCCATAGATTCCTGAAGGAGGATTCCCCCGCAGGATTCATCCCCTTTACCCATTTTGCCGTTTCCGGGCGTCTGGAGGAAGAGTAAATGGCCGAAGGAAGCGTCATGGAAAGAACGTGGCACATCCGCATCTACGGGATCGTGCAGGCGGTGGGGTTCCGCCCCTTCGTGAGCCGCACGGCGGACCGTCTGAAACTGCGGGGGAGCGTGGCCAACAGGGGCTCCTTCGTGGAAGTGTTCCTGCAAGGGGAGGAAGAGGCTTTCAAGCGGTTCCTTGCCGAACTGGAAAAAGCGCCTCCCGTGCGTTCCAGCATCCTGAGAACGGAGGTAAAGGAGCTGGAAAAAGAGAAAATGGACTCTTTCCGGATCATCGAAAGCGGCAGGGAGGCGGGGGAAGTGTTCGTCTCCCCGGATATCGCCACATGCCCCAGCTGCCGCAAGGAGCTTTTTGATCCCTCCGACCGCCGCTATCTGCACGCCTTCATCAACTGCACCTCCTGCGGCCCCCGCCTCACCATTCTGGAAAGCATGCCCTACGACCGGGAACGGACCACCATGAAAGAGTTCCCCATGTGCGGAAAATGCCGCAAAGAGTACGTTTCTCCGGAAACGAGGCGGTACGACGCCCAGCCGGTATGCTGCAACGAGTGCGGGCCGCAAGTCTATCTCATCGGACGGCCGGAAAGGGGGCTGGAAGCCATCCAGACGGTGCGGAGAAGCATCATGGGGGGAAAACTTGTCGCCGTCAAGGGGATCGGCGGATTCCATCTCTGCTGCGACGGGAGAAATGATTCCGCCGTCCGGGAACTGCGGAAAAGAAAGAACCGTCCCCGCAAGCCCTTCGCCGTCATGATGCGGGATCCGGAAACGGTACGGAAATACTGCTTCCTCTCTCCGGAAGAGGAAAAGATCCTGGACGGCCACCAGAAGCCCATTCTCCTGCTGAAAAAACGTCCGGGATCCTCTCTTCCCGAGTCTCTGGCTCCGGGCAATCCTTTTCTGGGCGTGATGCTCCCCTATGCCCCCGTTCAGATGCTCCTTTTCGACTGCGGGGAGGCGCGGAACAGGGAACTCGACTTTACCGACATTCTGGTCATGACCAGCGGCAACGTTTCCGGCGCTCCCATCTGCCGGAACGACGAAGACGCCGTAAAGGAGATCGGAGCATTCTGCGACCTGATCCTTTCCCACGACCGGAAGATCCTTCTCCGCGCCGACGATTCCGTCATGGAATTTTACCACGGGGCTCCTTACATGATCCGCCGTTCCCGGGGGTATGCGCCGCTCCCCTTCCTCCTTTCCGGCGAGTGGAAGGGGGGAGTGCTGGGGATCGGGGGAGAGCTGAAAAACACCTTCTGCATCGGGAAAAATTCCCTCTTCTATCCCTCTTCCTACATTGGAGACATGGGGGATGTGAGGAGCGTGAACGCTCTCAAGGAATCCGTGAAACGGCTGGCAACTCTTCTGGAAACGGAGATCTCACTGGTCTGCTGCGACCTTCATCCCCGTTACAACAGCGTGGCCGCGGCGGAGGAAATGCTTCTTCCCCTGCACCGGGTCCAGCACCATTACGCCCATATTCTTTCCTGCATGGCGGAAAACGATTTCCTTTCTCCCGTCATCGGGATCTCCTTCGACGGGACGGGGTACGGCACGGACGGGACCATCTGGGGCGGAGAGATCCTTTCCTGCTCCCTGGAGGGGTTTTCCCGGCTGGGACACATCGCCCCCTTCCCCCAGCCCGGCGGAGATGCCTCCTCCCGGGAGGGGTGGCGGATCGGGGCGGCTTTTCTTTACTCCCTCTACGGAGCGGAGGAGGGGGAGAAAACGGCCATGAAACTTGCCCTGTGCACGGAAAAGGAGTTCCGTACGGTCGCGTTCATGACGGAAAAGAAGATCAATACGGTCCTTTCCACCTCCTGCGGCAGGCTTTTCGACGCCGTAAGCGCCATACTGGGATTGAGGAAAAGCTCCTCCTTCGAGGGGGAAGCTGCCATGGATCTGCAGTTTGCCGCCATGAGAAAAGATTGTTCCGGAGAGGGGGAGTTTTCCCCCGGGGTCCGGGAAGAGAACGGAAAAACCGTTCTGGACACGGCCTCCCTCGTAAGATGGGTCGTGGAACGGCAGCTTTCCGGGGCGGACCGGGAAAGGACTGCATGGGAATTTCATGCGTCTCTTGCCCGTCTCATTGCACAGGGGTGCGAAAAGGCACGGGAGAAGACGGGACTGGACGTGTGCGCGTTAAGCGGCGGCGTCTTCCAGAATCTTCTCCTTCTGGAACGATGTGAAAAGGAACTGGAAAAGCGCTCTTTCCGGGTGCTCCGCCATTCCCTGATCCCTCCCAACGACGGGGGGATCGCTCTGGGGCAGGCGCTTTCCGGCATGGTTTATCTCAATGGAACAGGAAAAAGGGACCTGTAAAATAAAAGGAGTCGAACAATGTGCGTGGGACTTTCGGCAAGGGTCGTAAGCATCGACAAGGGGACCGCCCTCATCGACGCTTCCGGCGTGAAAAGAAAAGTAAGTGCGGAACTTCTGGAGGATCTGGAGCCCGGCGATTACGTCATGGTCCATGCGGGGATCGCCATTGCCCGGATCACGGAGGATGCGGAAAAGGAGACGGATAAAATCATGGAGGCGCTTCATGACGGAAACGGCACGGGAGATCATTGAGTCCTACCGGGGCAGGCCCCTGCGGATCATGGAGGTGTGCGGCACGCATACCCACGAGATCTTCCGTCTGGGGATCCGCAAGATTTTGCCGGAAAAGATCACTCTCATTTCCGGCCCCGGCTGTCCCGTATGCGTGACGCCGGCAGGCTTCATCGACGAGGCCGTTTTTCTTGCGCTGGAGAAAAAAGTGCTTCTCTGCACCTTCGGCGACCTCATCCGGGTCCCCGGCACACAAAAAAGTCTGGCGAAGGCGCGGGAGGAGGGCGGAGAGATCCGGACGGTCTATTCCCCGCTGGACGCGCTGGAGACGGCGGAAAAAAATCCCGGAAAAAATGTGGTCTTTCTTTCCGTGGGGTTCGAAACCACCGTGCCTGGCACGTGCCTTGCCGTAAGGAAGGCTCTGGAACGGAAAATAACCAATTTCTCCATTCTGGGAGCCAACAAGACCATGCCCAACGCCTATGCCGCCCTGAAGGGAAGCGCCGACGCCTTCCTGTATCCGGGACATGTAAGCGTCATCACCGGTACGAAGATCTATGAGGAACTGCGGGAGCAGGGAGTAAGCGGCGTGGTGGCGGGCTTTACCGCCGAAGAGATCCTTTCTTCCCTTGCCGCCATTGTCCGCCTTTCCGGGAAAAAGGAGCCCTTCTTCCTCAACTGTTATCCCCGGGTGGTGACAAGGGAGGGAAATCCTGCCGCCATGGCTCTCATCCGGGAGGTCATGCAGCCCTGCGATGCCAGATGGCGGGGGCTGGGGGTCATCCCCGGTTCGGGGCTGGAATTGAGGGAAAAGTACATTTCCTTCGATGCGAGAAAGCGTTTTTCCGTCCCGGAAATGACCGGAGAGGGCAATAAGGGGTGTCAGTGCGGGCGCGTCCTGAAAGGGGAGATCAAACCCTGCGAGTGTCCGCTTTTCGGAAAAGCGTGCACGCCTCTCAAACCCGTGGGGGCGTGCATGGTATCCAACGAAGGGGCGTGTTCCGCCTTTTACCAATACGGAGAAAATTGAAATGACAATGGAAGAAACCGTGACTCTCGCCCACGGCGCGGGAGGAAAACAGACAAGTGATCTCATCGAACAGATCTTCAAAAAACACTTTTCCAATCCGGATCTCACCGCGGACGATGCGGCTGTGCTCTCCCTGAACGGCAGGGGGAAGATCGCCTTCACCACCGACGGGTTCATCGTCTCCCCTTACGAATTCCCCGGCGGCAACATCGGGAAACTGAGCATCTGCGGAACGGTCAACGATCTTGCCTGCATGGGGGCGCGTCCCAGATACCTTTCCTGCGCCTTCGTGATCGAGGAAGGGTTCCCCATGGCCAAGCTCAATGAGATCGCTTCCGCCATGGAAAAGACCGCCGCGGAAGCGGGGGTGCGGATCGTGGCGGGAGATACGAAAACGGCGGGAAAGGGACAGCTGGACAAGATCTTCATCACCACGACGGGCATCGGGGAGGTTCTGGAAAACGCCTCCCCCTCCGGGAAGAACGCCCGGGAGGGGGATTCCATCATCGTTACCGGGGACGTAGGACGCCACGGGTGCACCATTCTCCTTGCCCGGAACGAGTTCGGGATCCAGGCGGAGGACGTGACAAGCGACTGCGCGCCCCTGTGGGGGACCGTGGAAAGACTCTTCCAGGTCACGGACAGAATCCATGTGATCCGGGACGCCACAAGGGGCGGCGTGGGGACGGTCCTTTACGAGATCGCTTCGGAGAGCGGCGTGGGGATCCATCTGGACAGCAGGGCAGTTCCCGTTTCCGACGGGGTGCGGGGGGTCTGCTCCATGCTGGGACTGGAAGCGCTGTACCTTGCCTGCGAAGGGAGACTGGTGATCTTCGTTCCGCAGGAAGAGGAGGCAAAGGTCCTTGCGGAACTGCGCAAGTGCCCCTATTCCGGCAATGCCGCCGTCATCGGGAAGGTGACGAAGGAAAATGCGGGCAAGGTCGTCATGACCACCGAGATCGGCGCGGAAACGCTTCTGCCCCGGCCCGGCGGGGAGCTTCTGCCGAGGATCTGCTGAAAAAAGGTTTTCAGTAAACGGGGATGACGGCAAGATAGACGCAGGGGGTGTCTCCGTAACACTCCATGCTGTGCTCCTCCCCGGAACGGCAGATGGTGGAGTCCCCCGGGGAGAGGATGACCCACTCCCCGTTGTCCCAGGCCTTCGCCTGACCGGAGAGGATGTAGAAGATCTCCTCCTCCCCCTTATGGCTGTGGCGTCCCACGGAGCATCCGGGGGCAAGGGTGATGCGGGAGAACATGCGGCAGGAGGAGAACATCTCCTCGTTGGAGTTCTTCTTCCAGATGTGCTCGAATTTCACCGTGCCTTTGCCGCCCTTCATTTCCGGACGGAGTTCCAGAGTATAGTCTTTTTCCTTCCTGTGCATGAAACCTCCTTTTTGAAGCACCTAATATACTTTGCCGGGAACGAAAAATCAATCCGCGGGGAAGAGAAGACTTGATTTTTATAGCCGAAGGTATATATTTATGACGGAAGAACACGAATTGCCGGGGGAACCGGAGGAAGGGGGGACACCATGAAATGCCAGATCTGCGGCAAAGAGAACGCTACGATCCATATCCGCGAGATCAAGGACGGGGAAAAGAGGTCCTACTATATCTGCAAGGAGTGCGCCTCCGCAAAGGGCGGCACGGCGGACATCATGGGGTTGGCGAAGATCATTTCCGAACTTACCTCCTCCCTTTCCAAACTTTCCGGCGCCTCCAAAGGGAAAAAGGAGCCTGCAAAGGAGCCGGATCTTTCCGGTCTTCTTCAGGGGGCGGAACTGGAAATGCTTCAGGACCTTTTCGGCACGCAGGAAAAGGAGGAGTCTTCTCCGGATAAGGACAAGGCGCAGGAGGAGTGTTCCTGCGGGGAGGAAAAACTCCTCCGCTGTCCTTCCTGCGGCTGGGGAACGGAACAGCTGAAAAAGACCGGGCGGCTGGGGTGTCCGGAGTGCTACAAGGTCTTCGGCTGTCTCCTGGAAGCAAGTCTCAAAAAGATGCACCGGGGGACTCTCCATGCGGGGAAGTATCCGGCCGATCTGGACCGCGCCCTTGCTCAAGAGGTGGAAAGCGCCCGGGAAATGAGCATTCTCGTCCGGGAAAAGAACCGGGAACTTTACCGGCTCCAGAGCGAACTGGAGAACGCCGTCAAGCAGGAAGAGTACGAAAAAGCCGCTCTCCTGCGGGACAGGATCTCTTCTCTCCTTCCGCAAATGGACGGGAACTTTTTCTCCCCGCAAGGCAAAGGAAGTTCTTCCGGAACGAGCCCGGAAAATCCGTAGAAAAACGCTTTCTTTTCATCCGGAGAAGTCCGACCATGTACAGCCCCACCATATCCATTCTTGCCGAGAACGAGGTCTGCTGGCTGGCGCATCCCCCGGAAGACGATGACGTTTGGCGTGATGTGGTCATCAGCAGCCGCATCCGGCTTGCCCGGAACGTGAAGGACTGCTATTTCCCCGCCCGGGCGGACGCTCCCGCCCTTCTGGAGATCCGCTCCTGCTGCACGAAGGCGCTGGAAGGGGCGCTGAAAGACCTGGGGGACGCCTGCATGGCTTTTTCGGTGGATCAGCTCACCACCTCCGAAAGGGAGTTCCTTCTGGAGTGCCACTACGTCAGCAGGGAGTTTCTCCAGCCCCGTGCAGGCGCAGCCCTTCTGGCGGATCCCCGGCAGGGGATCTTCGTGATGGTCAACGAGGAGGATCATCTCCGGCTCCAGGCCCTTGCTCCGGGAATGGCGCTCCGGGAGCTGTGGAAAAAGATCTCGCTTCTGGACGACCGCGTTTCCGTGCGGCTTCCCTATGCTTTCGATCCAAGGTCCGGATACCTCACCAGCTGCCCTTCCAATCTGGGCACGGGCATGCGCGCTTCCGTGATGCTGCATTTGCCCGGGCTCGCCCTTGCCGGACAGCTTCCCGGCGTCGTCAACGCCCTGAAAGCGCTGAATCTTGCCGTGCGGGGCTTCTACGGGGAGGGCAGTTCTCCGGAAGGAAATCTTTTCCAGATCTCCAATGAGAGCACGCTGGGGGAGACGGAAGAGATGCTTATCACCCGTCTGGAAAGAGTGTGCGCGCGGCTCTGCGCCTATGAGAAAAAGACCCGGCTCTCCCTGCTGGAGCACAAAAAGGAGCTTCTTCTCAACTTCATCGGGAAAAGTTACGGGGCCGCCCGGTATGCCTACAGTCTCAAAAGCGCGGAAGGGATCAACGCCCTTTCCGGGATCCTGCTGGGAGCGGAAATGAAGATCCTGCCCCGCCTTGCCCCGGAGGAGGTGAAGAAACTTTTCCTCCTGATCCAGAAGGAGCATTTGCGGAGAGCTTCGGGAAGGAAGGAAAACGAGTTTCCCCCGGGAGAAAGGGAAGAACTTCGCGCTTCTCTCCTCCGGGAATTCCTGCGGAAGAACGAAGCGCCCCCCTCCCGGGGAAAGAAGGAAAGGTAGATATGGAACTTCTGTACGGCTACGGGCTTACCGTTCTGGAAATGGTCTTCATTCTGGCCTTCCTCCTCATTCTGCACAACTTGAGGAAGCTTCTGGGGCAGGCGGCGCTCTATTTTGCCATGGGGATGCTCCTGGTCTTCACCCAGATCACGGGGGCCAGCGGTCTTCTGTTCAATACCGGGATCGCCGCCATGGATTTCCATATCTCTTCGGCGGTGCTGGTCATTCCCTTTCTGGCCATGCTGGTGGTCATCTATGTGGAGGACGGCACGCTGGAGGCCCAGAGGCTCATCATCGGACTTCTGCTGGCCTTCGGGTTCTATCTTTACCTTTCCTCCGTAACGCTGGTGCAGTGCTCCTGGCCCGGATACGTGATCTCCCAGGGGCCCGCCAACGACGTTTTTGCCTACATCCTGCGGACCAGCCGGCGGTTTCTTGCGGCCACCGCCCTTGCCGCGCTGGCGGATCTTTTCATCCTGCCCATTTTCTATCAAAGACTCCTGAATCTGAAATGCGGTCTCTTTTTCTGCGTGGCGGGGAGCCTGCTTGCCGTGCAGGTGGTGGATCATATCGTCTTTGCCACGGTTGCCTTCTGGGGGACGCCCGACTGGTGGAGGACCATCGGATCCTCCTACGTGACAAGGGGGCTTTTCGCCGTTCTGGTCAGTATTCCCACTTCCATCTATCTCAAGCGCTCCGTGCAGGAAAATCCGGGGGAGAGCCGCCGCACCGTGGACATCATCCTGGCCTTTTTCGGCGCGTACGGCAGATCCCTGCGGCTGGAACAATCCCTTCAGGAGAGCGAGGAACGGTACCGGCTCCTCGTGGCCAACGCCAGCGACATGATCGTCATCATGGACCAGTCCTGGCGGATCCTGGAGGCCAACCACGCCGCCTGCCGCGCGCTGGGCGCAGGAGAGAAAAAGGGCGCTCTTCTTCTGAAACGCTCCTTTCTGGAGGTCGCGGGCCTTTCTCCCGGGGAGGCGGGGGGCCTGGGCATGGAGGTTTCCGCGGAAACGCTTCCCTTCCACGCTTCCGTGAAGATCCCCGGAACCGACCGGGAACTGGAGGTGAGCATCAACGTGATCTCCTACAACGAGTCCCTCCTTGTGATGCTTACCGGGCGGGACGTGACCGAACGCAGAAAACTGGAGCAGGAAAAGGAGGACTGGGAGCGGAAGATGTCCCATGTGCAGCGTCTGGAGGCCGTGGGCCGGCTTGCCGGGGGGATCGCCCACGACTTCAACAACTATCTCCACGCCATCCAGGGACATTTGGACATCATCCGGTACATGCACGAAGTCAACGACAAGGACGTGGAACGCAATCTGGAAAAGATCGACAACATCACCCAGCTTGCCGCCAAACTCACCTCCCAGATGCTCTCCTTTGCCCGGAAGGGGAACTACCAGCCCGTGAAGCTGGAACTGCGGGAGCTTGTGGAACACTGTTCCCATCTCTTCCTGCCCGGGTCCGCGGGGATCACCTTCCTTTTGAAGGACGACGGCGAAAAGCATTTCGTCACGGGGGACAGCATCCAGCTGCAGCAGGTGCTCATGAATCTTCTCATCAACGCCAAGGACGCCATGAAAGATACACCGGACGCGGGAAAGATCATCGAAGCGTATGTGGGCTCCCCGGAAAAGGCGGGGATCAAGCTGGATCCTCCGCCGGACGTGAAGCGGGACGAGGGGAAGACCTATACGGTGATCCGGATCCTGGACCACGGCACGGGGATCGACGAAAAGGTCCGTTCAAGGATCTTCGAACCCTTCTTCACCACCAAGTCCGTGGGAGAGGGCACCGGCATGGGCCTTGCCATGGCCTACGGGACTCTCATCACCCACAACGGCTGGATCCAGTGCTGCAACGTTCCCGGAGCGGGGGCCGCCTTCGACATGGTCCTGCCCCGGGTGCGGGAGAACTCCTGAAACTTCCTGTTTCGTTCCGGAACACATCTTTTCCCGGTATCGGGTGGGGGTCATTCCGGTGCGTTTCCTGAAATCGTTGGCGAAATAGAGCTGATTGCAGTATCCGCAGTGGCTTGCCACAAGTTTTACCGGGATCCCGGGGGCCGCGGCCAGAAGCTCTTTTGCGTACTGGTGGCGCAGCTGGATGATGTACTCTCCGGGGGAACAGGCAAGATTCTGCCGGAAAAGGGAGGTGAGCCTCGTCCGGTTGCAGCCCGTCTCCCTGCACAGGTCTTTCAGCGTGATCTTCTGAAAAAGGTTCTGCTGGATGAACTGCTGACACTGGACCACCTCCTCGGGAAACTCCTCCCGTGGGACGAACCGGACCGCGTACATCAGCACGGCATAGGCAAGAAGAGAGAGACGGGGCGCGTTCTCCAGCTCCCTTTTTCCCAGAAGATCGTAGATCTCCTCGAAAAGGCTTATATACTCCTTCGTGAGAAAATCCCGGACCACGTGACAGCGGTCCAGGGAGAGATTTTCCAGAATGAGGTGCAGAAGGTGGCCTTCGATCCCCAGCGCCCGCTGAAGCGTCTCCCCGCCTTCGGCGGTAAGGGAGTGGGATCCGGGAGGGATGAACACCGTCTCCCCCGGACGCACCCGGTGGACCTTGCCGTTGCTGATGACCTGCAGACAGCCCCGTTCCACACTGCACACGATCCATTTTTCGTAGTGGGTATGGCGCACAAAATAATTTTCCGCGTAAGTCACCCTTGTGGCGAAACTGGGCCAGAGGACCAGAGGGAAGGCGGAGGCGGGTTTCCAGTTGTTCTGGCGGATCTTCAGCCTGTCCAGCAGTTTTTCGTTGTAGGTATTTTTGTTGACGATCTCCATGACGGCTCCTTTCCGGTCCGGAACAACGGCTTTTCGGGACGCATTCCCTGCCCCCGAAACTCTTTTTCAAGATAATATAACGCGCATCGGCGGGATTGCAATACGATTTCATATATTCCTTGTACCTTTTCATATAATAAAAAATTTTCCCCCTCTTGTTTTTGCGGGCAAAATGCGTTATTGTTTGCTCCGGAAAGAACCGTATCGGAAAATCACACAGGAAAATGAGGTGTATTATGAAAAAAAGGAAATGTTTCACTCTGATCGAGCTCCTGGTGGTCATTGCCATCATCGCCATTCTGGCGGGGATGCTGCTGCCCGCGCTCTCCCGGGCAAGGGACGCGGCAAGGGCCATCAGCTGCAAGAACAATCTCAAACAGCTGGGCTACACCGTGAGAATATACGCGGACTCCTACAAAGGCTGGGTCCCCACCTACGGACCGACCCACTGGATCCACGTCATCGTGCTGAATGTGGACAACAGGAATCTCATCGGAAGCTGGAACAAGAACGGCGGAAAGGCCAGCTGGGCTTACGGCTGTCCCGCCATGGACCGGCCGCCGCTGACCAGTTCCGGCTACTGGGGGCGGAACCATTACGGCTGCCGCCTCATCACCCCCGGCATGGACGGGGACGCCAAGCACCAGTGGCTGGCGCAGAAGAAGCTCAAGGATACGGATACGACAAACACCTATTTCTGGAACCTGGACCGGAAGCCCAATCCTTCCAAGAACATCTTCTACGGAGACAGCCAGACATGGCTGGATACGGCCCATACGAAATTCGTGCAGGTGATCTTTTTCCGTCATAACTTCAACAGCGGCTATCCCAACCGGGAACTGCTCAGTCTCCGTCATGCCGACGCCACCAACGTGGGCTTCAACGACGGCCACGTGGAGGCTCTGAAGAAGGGCGACCTGAAAGCCAAGCTCTTTTCCGCCGCCTGGGTGAGAAACGTTCCCGTGGAATTCTGAAAAAGCACCACCTCATCTGAACATAATCACAAGAATCCATAACACAAAAGAAGGAAGCAGGATGAAAAAGATCTTCTCCGCATTGCTCCTCGTATCCGCCATGTTTTTTTCCGCCGCCTTCGGCGGGGAAAAGGATGGACTCGTAGCGTACTACAAGCTGGATGAAGGCGAAGGAAACATCGCCAAAGACTCCTCCGGCAACGGTCTGGACGCCGCTCTCGTGGAAACCACCTGGGAAAAGTTCGGCGTGAAGGGCAAGGCGGTCCGGCTCGACCATACCAAAAAGAAAGCCCATATCCGGCTGCCCATGGACGAAAAGCTCATGCTGGACAAGGCCATGACGCTTTCCATCTACTTCAAGGTGGAAAAGTTCTACAAGGGGCTGACCCTTTTCTCTCTGGGGAACTACTATCTGGGCTGGACGAGCTACATCTACAGAAGCTTCATCGTCTTTTCCTCCCATGAACGGAACAGCAAGGACAAACGCAACGGCGGGATGGTCCGCGTCACCCTTGCCCCGGGAACGGACAACCTTTCCCCCTTCCACAATATCGTCTTCACCGTGGGGCCCGACCCCAATACGCCGGACCAGAACATCCTGAACATCTATCTGGACGGGAAAAAGTGCGGATACAAGGGCGTAAGCGATTTCCCCATGCGCTCCCCCATCCGCACCAGCAAGCGCATCCCCATAACCATCGGCAGTTTCTCCTCCGCCGAGGGCCAGTGGTTCAGCGGCATCATCGACGAGATCAAGATCTATGACCGCGTCCTTTCCGCCGATGAGATCGCAAAGGATTTCCGGCGCACCACCGCCCAGAGCGCGGAAGGCCCCGGAGAGGTGGTGAAGCTCAAAAAGGTGGATTTCAAGCCCCTGAAGAACAAGCGCGTCGCCCTGTATGAGCCCCTCAAGGTCACCAAGGAGCAGGCGGAAGGCGCCGCCAAGGCCTCCGAAGGGAAGGATTCCCCCCGTTACGTAGCCGGCTGGGCAAAGCCCTTTCGGAGCGTGGAATGGTTCAAGGAGCAGGCGGAAAAGCTGGGCTGCACCGTCACGGTCATCCCCGATGAAAAACTTGTGGACAAAACCTATCTCACCAAGAAGAATTTCGATACGCTGATCCTGCCCGTGGGCGTCATCCCCTTCGAGGCGGAAGACTCCCTTTTCGAATATCTGGTTTCCGGCGGGAATCTCATCACCACCACCGTCCTTCCCAGCACCTACAAAAGGTATGCGGACGGCACCTTCGGCAAGTTCCGGGGACAGAGCATCCTCAAGAATCACAACCGGGGCTGGTACAGTCCCTTCCTCATCCGCCTCAATCCGGGGCCCCACGGCTTCCGCAGCTGGGTGGCTCCTCTGGGCCTCAATCCGGACGTGGTGGACATTACCGGCGACCTGCTGCCCGCGGCGGTGAGCAATCCCAATCCCCGCAGACCCATCCGGTACCGCCCGGTGGACAAGTGGTCCAAGATCCCCGGCTTCGACGGGGCCTACGGCGACGGCAACAACTATTCGCTGGGGGCCGACCTGCAGGTGGATCTCTACAGGGAACGCACCGGAATCGGCTCCGGGTTCACCGTGTACCGCTACTACAACAATCTCGTTTTCGGTTCCACGCTTGCCACCTTCGAACACGTGGGAAGAGTTCTTCTCCAGGGCCCCGACGGGGACAAGTATTTCAAGGCGGTCATGTACCTTCTGGAAAGCAAACTCCCCGGGGAACGTCCCATGGAGTACTACAAGACCGCCGTCTCCCTGCACAGGGAGTGGAGCGAACTGGGCTTCAGCTATACGGCTGCCTTCGCCGCCCTCCGGGATGCCGCCTTCTACTCCTACCTTTGCGGGAAGGAGTGGAAAGGATTTACGGATAAGCTTGCCGAGATCGAAAAGGAATACTCTGTTCTGAGCGGAGAACGCAAGGAACAGCGGCAGCTTCTGCTTGCCGGAAGAGAGGAAGCGGGCAAGGCCGGCGCCGAGCTGCTTGCCAAGGTCCGGGAAGCCGCAAAAAAGTATGACGCGGCGGCCGCCGAGGCCAGGGAGGCCGTCAAGGACGCCAAGGCTCCCGCAAAGGTCGCCGTGAAACACAAATACGGAACCGTCCCCTCCATCACCTCCACGGTCCTTCCCATCAACCTTTCCCTGCTCCGGGGCAGACTGCTCAAGACCATCCGCAGGATCGGCTCCAACGTCTACAGCGGCATGATCGACACCTGGTACGTGGAAGATCCCGAAGTGCAGAAGAATTTCAAGGGGCTTCTCCGGGACCACAAGTTCGTTTACGCCGCAGGCCCCCGTG
>JAGAEF010000324.1 GCA_017613255.1 Lentisphaeria bacterium | reverse complement strand
GTACCAATTTTCGCAGTCCTTCGCTGTTTTCCGTGAAAATCCCTTTGACTTCTTCCAAATTCCGTGCTACATTTTGTTTGGTCATGGTGTAGTCCCTTTCTGGGTTAGTTTTTGGGTTAACTAAATATACCATGACTTTTCTTTTTTGCAGAACTTTATTTACAATACTCCGCCGTGCTTTTTCGCCCTGCGTTCCCCTCTTGAGACTTGAAGCTTGAGACTTGAGACTCCCCCGGTGTTTTTTCGCTCTGCGTTTTCCGCAGAGGGGGAAGAGATTTTTCTCCTTCCGGCATTTTATTGTGCTTACCGCCCCATCCAGCCGCCGTCAACAAGATAAATGGCGCCGTTGACGTAATTGCTGGCCTCCGAGGCGAGAAAGACGGCCACGCCCTTGAAATCTTCCGGCGTTCCCCAGCGCCCGGCGGGGATCCGTTCCAGAATGGCCTGACTGCGCACGGGATCGTCCCGCAGGGCCTGCGTATTGTCCGTGGCGATATACCCCGGCGCTATTCCGTTGACGTTGACCCCGAACTTGGCCCATTCGTTGGAAAGAGCCATGACCAGTTCGCCCACGCCGGCCTTGCTGGCGGCGTAGCCGGGCACGTTGATCCCGCCCTGAAAGGTCAGAAGCGAACAGGTGAAGACGATCTTGCCGGATCCCCGGCGGATCATCTCCTTGCCGAATTCCCGCGCCAGCACGAACTGGGCGGAGAGATTGGTTTCGATGATCTTGTCCCAGTATTCGTCGGGGTGTTCCGCCGCGGGTTTGCGCAGAATGGTCCCCGCATTGTTGAAAAGGATGTCCACCCGGGGGTGTTCCGCCTTGACTTTGTCGATGAATCCGTACAGCGCTTTGCGGTCGGAAAAATCGCAGGTGTAGCGATAGAATTTCCGCCCCAGCGCCGTCACTTCGCGCTCTGTCTGGCTGTTTTCTTCCAGAGAAGCGCTCACGCCGATGATGTCCGCGCCCGCTTCCGCCAGTCCCAGTGCGATGCCCTTGCCGATGCCCCGGCGGCAGCCGGTCACCAGCGCGATTTTGCCATCCAGTTTGAATCGATCGAGAATCATTTTTCCTCCTCATGGTTGCATTGGATCAAAACTTTCATAGCGTCCGGAGTCTGCGTCAGAAATTCGAAAGCGTTCTGCAGTTCGGCCAGAGGGAAGACCTTGCTGATGAGGTTTTCCAGAGGGAGAGTCTTCCCCGCGGCCAGCGCGATGGCTTTTTCGTAGTCCTGCGCTTCATAGACCCGCGCCCCCAGCATGCGCAGCTCCTTCCAGAAAAACTTGTGCAGATCCACCGGCACGGGTTTGGCGTAGATGGCCACCACCACGATGGTCCCCCGGGGACGTGCCAGTTCGGTGATGACCCGCGCACCCGCTTCGGAGCCGGAGACCTCGAAGACCACTTCCGCACCGCTTCCTCCCGTCTCGGAGCGGATGACGGCAACGGGATCCTCCTTCAGCGGGTTGATGGTCCTGAATCCCAGCTGACGGGCAAGTTCCAGCCGTTTTTCGTTGATCTCGCACACGGTGACGATGCCGCCCGCCGCCCGGGCGCACAGGGAAATCAGCATGCCGATGGGTCCCCCGCCGCTGACAACCACGCGGTCGCCGACTTTCAGTTCCGAACGGCGCACGTCATGGCAGGCCACGGCCAGAGGTTCCACCAGAGCCGCCAGTTTCAGGGGCATGTTTTCCGGAAGGGCATGGACCAGCCGGGCGGGGACCGTCCAGTATTCGGCAAAGCCGCCCGCCGTCTCGATGCCGAGGAAACGCAGTTTTTCGCAGATATGAGTGAACCCCGCCTTGCAGGTGTTGCATTTTCCGCAGTTGTCCAGCGGGCGCACGGTCACTTTCTGCCCGATTTGGAAACCTGCGACATTCTTTCCCATGGCGGCAACGGTGCCGCTGACCTCGTGTCCCACGGCCTGAGGCGCTTTGACCCGGGCATCCATGTGCCCCTTGAAAATGTGCAGATCCGTTCCGCAGATGCCGCAGTAGGCGACCTTGACCCTGAGCTCGTCGTCTCCCGGTTCCGCCAGCGGGATCTCCCGGTATTCGATTTTGCCTTCTTCGATATATTGCGACGCCTTCATCAGAAATAACCTCCGTTTTTGACCACCTGGGTCGGTTTCATGCCCGAATCCACCATCTGGCGGATCGTAACTTCTTTTCTCAGGATCGCTTCGGCTTTGAGCAGCACCGTGTACGCTTCGGAGGCGGGAATGCAGATCACGCCGTCGATGTCGCCGAAGATCCAGTCTCCGGGATGGATCGTGACCTCCCCGATCCGGACGGGTTTCTGGTAGTGGAACATGCGGAACCTCCCCAGCATGCCCACGTTCGTCCGGTAGATGTGGAAAACCGGAAAGCCCAGCTCCAGAATGGCTTCGGTATCCCGGATGCCGTTGACGAATGCGCCCCGGCAGCCCGCCCGGAGCGCCGCTTTGGACATGACTTCGCCCCACTGGGCCGTAACGGTGTCCCCGGTGCAGTCGAACATGACCACGCTGTCTTCGGGCAGCTCTTCCAGCATCTGCGCCCGCATTTCGAACTCGCCGTCGGTGGTGATGTCGGGCGCGCCCTTGATGGTGAAGGCCTGCCCGCAGAGCTTCATTTTTTCCCGCAGGGGCAGATAACAGGACGGCAATGCCGCGTTGACGTGATAGTCGAAGCGCATCACGTCGTTGACCGCGCCGGAATAAAGTTTGAGATAGCGTTCCCGCATCTCCTTGATCGTGATGGGATAAGTGATTTTTTCCTGCATGGATCCTCCTGTCTCTTCTGGTTAGTTTTTGGGAAATTTGAAAGAATCTGCATACCGAAACAGTTCCTGCCGGACGGCAAGAAATTTTTTACGGGGGAAATCCCTTGCCGGACAGCTTGCTCCCATGACCGCGACGAATTTTCCTTTTTTGTCGAATATCGGGACCGACACCCGGAGGAAAACGTCGGTATCGAAGGGGCTCACGGCAAATCGGTCCTTCCGGCATTTCTCCAGGAAAGCGTTCAAAGCCTTCCTGGATTTCCAGAGATTGATCCCGAATTCGGAGAAGGGAAACTTTTCTTCGATCCGGATCGCGACATCCTCATCCGGAATGAAGGCAAGTCCCAGCAGGCCGGCCGCGCTGGCATAGGGCGGCATCAGCTCGTTGTTCAGGCGCTGGATCACTCCCGGATGCTCGAAGCTGACCCGATGGGTCTGTTCCATCCCGTTTTTTCCGGGAACGGCGAAAATCACGGTCGCCCGGGGGAAAGCACGGTTCAGTTTCAGCAGAGAATCCTCCGCCTGCCGGAAAAATCCGGTTTGGAAACGGTTCCCGGAAAGTCTGGAGATCTCATTGCCCACATACAGGCGTCCGTTGATTTTTTCCAGAAATCCGCCCGCGATCAGCGTGCGGACCAGATTGAAGCAGGTCACGGTCTTGAGATTCGCCGCTTCTGCGAGCTCACTCATTTTCAGTCCGTCCGGCGCAGAGGAAACGATTTTTACCAGAGCCATCGCCTTGACCACCGAACCCACAAGATCATTGTTCGCCATTTCCGATCCCGCCCGGGCTGTATTCATCATTGATGAAAGGATTATTTATCATTCCCATGAATATAATCCGCTTCGCCGCATTTTCAAGGCCCTGTTCGAAAAAAAGTCCCCTTTTCCGGTTCCTCCGGATCAGTAAAAAAACTTACTTGGCAAGACGGATGAAAGTTCCTTTGAAAAACGCTTCCCCGGGGTGTACATTAAGAAGCGCAATCGTGACGCGGCACGGTTCGATCCGCACCGGTTCAGGCTTGTCCGCGGTCCGTTCAATATTGTCATAAGGAGAAAGATCGTCATCATGAAAAAGTTTCCGCCTCTTTTCAAGGGATTCCCGCAGTTTGCCCACGGGGGAGATTACAATCCCGACCAGTGGTGGCACGATACGCCGGACATCGTGGATCAGGATATGGCTTTTGCCCGCGCGGCGAAGTGCAACACCTTTTCGGTAGGCATTTTCAGCTGGGGGGAGTGGGAGCCCGAAGAAGGGAAATTCGATTTTTCCCGGCTGGACGCTCTTATGGACCGCATGGCGGCGGAAGGAAACCATGTCCTGCTGGCCACCCCCAGCGCCGCCTTCCCCAACTGGATGGTGAACAAATATCCGCAGATCGCCAAAATGACCTCCAACGGCGTGCGCACCCCGCTGGCCGGACGGCACTGCCACTGCTGGCGCTCTCCGATCTACCGGGAGAAGGTCACGATCATCAATACGAAACTGGCCCAACGCTACGGCAGACACCCGGCGCTGGCCGGCTGGCATATTTCCAACGAGTACAACACTGCGTGCTATTGCCCGCTGTGCACGGAGGCCTTCCGCAACTGGCTGAAAAGCCGCTACGGTACGCTGGAAGAGCTGAACCGCGCCTGGTGGATGCGCTTCTGGAGCCACACCTACACCCGATGGGAGCAGGTCCAGCCCGGGTTGAACTGTTCCGACGGACTTGCTCTGGACTGGTTCCGCTTCACCACGGAGCAGATCTGCGATTTCATGCGTCATGAGATTGTGCCGCTGAAGCAATATTCCGACCGACCCGTCACCACCAATATGATGGGGTATTATCCCGGAGTGGATTACTGGCGGATCGCGGAAGTCTGCGATTTCATTGCGGACGACCGTTATCCGGGCTGGACGGATCTCAAGGATTTTCCCGGAACTGCGGCAAGGGCCGCCTTTTGCCATGACATGCACCGGGCAATGAAAAAACGGCCGTGGCTGCTGATGGAATCCACGCCCAGCAACCTCAACTGGCAGCCCTACTACCGGCTCAAGCGGCCCGGACTGCACCGGGCGGAAGAACTGCTCGCCGTGGCCCACGGAGCCGACGGCGTGATGTACTTCCAGTTCCGCAAAGGGCGCGGCGGATCGGAAAAGATGCACGGAGCGGTGGTGGATCACGCCCGCTCCACCGGGACACGCGTTTTCCGGGATGTCGCAGAAGTGGGCGAAACGCTGGAAAAGATCCGTCCGGTCCTCGGTACAAGCACCGTACCGGAAGTTGCGGTAGTTTTCGACTGGGATGCGATGACTGCGCTGAATGTAAGCGGAGGCCCCTCCCAAAGCCGCAAACTGGTCATGGAAACCATTCTCGCCCATTACCGGGCGCTGTGGGAACTCAATATCCCCGCCGACGTGATCGAAAGCCGCTCGGATTTTTCGGGCTACAAGCTTGTGATTGCCCCCATGCTGTACGCCCTGCACCCGGGGGTGGCCGGACGCATCCGGGAATTCGTGGAAAACGGCGGCGTGTGGGTCTCTACCTATCTCACGGCCTACGTGAACGAGACCAATCTCTGCTTCCTCGACGGATTCCCCGGCGGGGGCCTGCGGGAAGTTTTCGGCCTCTGGAACGAGGAGCTGGACGGACTCACCCCGGAGGATCGGCAGTTCATCACCCCCGCGGAGGACAATATGCTGGGCTGGACGGGGCGCGGGGAAGTCGCCGATTTCGCCGAACGCATCCATCCCGAAGGGGCGGAGGTGCTGGGCGTGTACGGGAGCGATTTCTACGCGGGGGAACCTGCGCTCACGGTCAATGCGTTCGGCCGGGGATTTGCCTACTATCAGGCGGCGCGGTGCGACGGAAAGTTTCTGCACGATTTCTACGAAAGGCTCGCCGCGAAGCACGGAGTAAAAACGCTCCTGAAAACGCCGCCGGGGATCCATGTGATGCTCCGGGAGGGCGACGGAGAGAAATATCTCTTTTTCTTCAATTTCCAACCGAAAGTGCAGAGTTTCCCGCTGGACGGCATCACCGGCACGGAGATGGTCACGGGTGAGCGGGTGGAAAAGGCCATGACGCTTCCCGCCTTCGGATCGGCGGTGGTCAGACTTGATTGACGGGAGCGGTGCTTTTTCCTATCCCCGCGTTCCCCGAGGGTGAAGGGTCCAGCGGACCCTTCCCGGGGTTTGGGGCGGGGAGCCCCATGAGGGCCCCCTTCCCTTAAATGGCCGCCAGAGATGTGCTCCACTCGCTGCCGACGGAGCCG
>JAGAEF010000040.1 GCA_017613255.1 Lentisphaeria bacterium | reverse complement strand
CGGCGGCGGATTGAGCGTCAGGAACATGTCTCCGTTCTCTCTGGCCTGCCGTTCCAGAAACGGGTCGTCCAGCGTCACATATTTATACCCGGGAAAAAGTTTTTTGAGCAAAGTCGACTTGCCCACCTGACGGGCTCCGGTGACGAGAACGGCTTTGTAATTCCGTACCGTTTCCAGAAGTTTTCCCTCGATGGCCCGCTTTATGTATTTGTCCTGCATGATGTTGAAAAATCCTGAATTGAATTCTGTTTTTCTCATAATATACAGGACAAGGGAACTTTTGTCAAGTTCCTTCCCGTTTTTTCATCCGCGAAAAAAAACTTTCCGGGCAAAGACGAAAAAGCCGGAGGAAAGTCTCCTTTCCTCCGGCGGGAACTTGCCCAAAAGTGCTTGTTCAGCGTTTCTTTTTGGAAGGAATGTGGGCGGATTCGCCGTGGACCGCGTGGGCGGCTTCCATCATGGCCTCACCCAGCGTGGGATGGGCGTGGATGGCTTTGCCCAGTTCTCTGGCGGTGCATTCCAGATGCATGGCAGGGCACGCTTCCGCAATGAGGTCGGTGGCGTGCGGTCCCACGATGTGGACGCCCAGGATCTCGTCGGTATTGGCGTCGGCGATGATCTTGCAGAACCCGTTGGCTTCGTTGATGGCAAGGGCTTTGCCCAGCGCGGCGAAGGGGAATTTGCCCACCTTGGTCTGCAGACCTTCCGCGGCGCACTGTTCCGCGCTCTTTCCCACGGAGCCCACTTCCGGCGTGGTGAAGATGCATCCGGGGACCTTGGATCCGTCGTACACGTTCTTTTTCCCGGTGGCGTTGTCGGCGGCGACCACTCCCATGGCGCTTGCGGCATGGGCCAGCTGGATCTTGCCCACGGCGTCTCCGATGGCGTAGATGCCGGGCACGTTGGTGCGGCAGGTCTCGTCCACGGGGATCCAGCCTCTTTCGTTGGTCTTGACTCCGGCGGCTTCGATGTTGAGGCCGTCCAGCACGTTCTTGCGGCCGATGGAGACCAGAAGATAGTCGGCGGAAACCACTTCATCGCCGACCTTCCCGGAAACCTTCTTCTCATCCGCCACGATGTCGGCAAGAGGCTTGCCGTTCATGATGGTGATCCCCGCCTTCTTCATTTCGGCGGCCACCGTTGCGGAGCACTCCCGGTCGATGTTGGGCATGATGCTGTCCAGCATTTCCACGATGGTCACTTTCGTGCCAAGTTCTGCGAAAAGGCAGGCGAATTCGCATCCGATGACGCCGCCGCCCAGGATCAGCAGAGACTTGGGGATCTCCGGAATGGAGAGAAGTTCCGTGGAGGTGATGACTCTTTTTCCCTTGGGAACGAAACGGGGCACGAGGGTTTCGGAACCCGTGGCGATGATGATCTTCTTCCCGGAGATCTGTTCGCTGCTGCCCGCATCCGCCACATTGACGATGTTCCGGGAGACGAAGGAGCCCTGTCCCTTGAAGACCGTGACTCCCGCGGCCTTGAGAAGCATCCCGATCCCGCCGCGAAGCGTGGAAAGGACTTTTTCCTTCCTCGAGAGCATGGCGGACCAGTCGGGAGAAATGTCCCCGGAGATCTTCACGCCGAACTCCATGGCATGTTTCGCCTTGTGGAAGACGTCCACGCCCGCGATGAGGGTCTTGGTGGGGATACAGCCGATGTTGAGGCAGGTCCCGCCCAGATCTTTTCTTTCCACCAGTGCGGTGTTGGCTCCATTTTTCGCAGCTCTGATGGCAGCCACATAGCCGCCGGGTCCGCCGCCGATCACGATGACATCAAACTCCTGCATTTTCCGCTCCTTTGTTTAGAGTGTTGTTTATTGGTTTCCTGAAATTGCCGTTATGAATTTCCTTTGGAAAAAACTTTCTTGAGTTTCCTGTTGATCTCCTCCCGGATGGCAAGGATCTTTGCCTCCCCCTTGGGGTACTGGTTCATCTTCAACGTCCCGCCGCACAGGGCTAAAAGCAGCTTTTCCACGCTTTTCCGACCCGTTTTCGCTTCCAGAAGCTGAAGCGCTCTCTGATCCTGCAACCCCTCGAAAAACACTTCGTGCCGGATGGAATCCTCCGGAACGCCGCCGGGGCCCGGATAGACCAGAAAACCGTCTCCCGCCGGGAAGGTGAAGTCGGAACACACGCACTTGTACGGGTCGATGGGGAAAAGAGAGTGGAAGGAGTTGTAGAAATTGAATCCCCAGTGCAGGAATCCTTCCACGCCGTACTTGTAGAGAAGAAGCCCCATGACCCGGTTCCGGGAGGAGGTCATGTAGATGAACCGGTTGCTGTATTCGGTACGGGGAGCGCAGCAATAGTAGGTCCACCGTTCCGGAACGGGCAGGTCCATGAATTCCTCCAGATGATTTTCGCAGGCAACCGGGATGGAAACAAGCCCCTTTTTGAAGAAATCGGGCCGGGAAAGGGCATCGAAGATGGGAAAATCCCCCAGATATCTGCGCAGGATCTCCGAGGCGGCTCCGTAGGTGGCCAAATGCTCCTCGTGAGGCTCGTCGGAACAATGGAAATAGACTTTCCCGGCAAACCCCTTCTTCCGGATATAGGCGGCCAACCGGGGCAGAAGCGCCTGCAGGAACTCTTTGTACTCTTTGGAGGTGCTTTTGGTCTCCCAGCCGAAAATACGCTTTTCCTTCCCGTTGACTTCCGCCAGAACCTTGGGTGCAAAAGCGGCGCCCCACTGGGTGAAAAGGTGGCTCATTTCGAAATACTTTATCCCGCACTTTTCCGCCAGAAGAAACCATTTCCCCAGCAGCGAAAAATCGAAGGAGTACCCCTTTTTCCCCTTTTTCACCTTCACAAGCTGGACCGTCCTGCGCTCCCCGCCGGGAGCCGTATCCAGAGGCGGAGTGAAAAGCGGCGTAAGGATCATGTTGATCCCGTGTTTTGAAGCATTCTTCATGAAGGCTTCCACGATTTTCCAATATTGGGGAGAAAAGGCCTCCACGCCGTAATAGTTCATCAGGCAGTCGGTATGGAACCAGTGGGAATTCTTGAGTTTCTGGGGAGGGAGGACAGCATCGATCACTTCCAGAAGGAGCGTTTCCGAATGCGTGACCTCTTCTTTTGCGCCTTCCGGAGTGGAATCGGTGTACTTGAAGGAAATCTTGATCCCGTAACGGCCCGCAGGGCAGTTTTCCGGGATGCGCACCGTCACCCAGATGCTCCGCCAGTGATCCCAGACGGAAAGGATCGTATTCTTTTCCAGCTTCCGCAGGATGTCCGGATAGATGCCCGGCGTATTGCCTTCCACGTCCTCATCCACCGCGTCCGGCATCCACTCCACGGGGACGTTTTCCACGCTGCGCAGCCGGATGAAGCGTTTCAGGGGGCTTTCGGTTTCCACATGCAGGGGGATCCGGTGGGCGTTGGTGCGGTACGCCACCTGAAAAGAGAAGACCTCCCCCCGCAGGGCGGAAGCCTTGTCGAACGCCGTTCCGGCGGGCTCCCGCTTGGGGAACACCTTCACAAGAGAACTAAGCAGTTTTGTCCTGAACTCGATCATGTTTTTTTCTTCTTTTCCGGGCACCTTCCGGCTGTCTTTAATATAACATTTCCGCCGGGGAAAAGCAATCCGTCAAGAGTTCTTTTCTGATTTTTTCTGCTCTTTTCTGCACTTTTTTGCTCTTTTGTGAGAAAAAAAGTTCCGTTTCCGCTTTTTTCACCCTCTTCCCATAAGGGAAAAGAGTTCTTTGACACGGGAGGAGATGTTTTCCGCCTGGGTGATCTCCGTCACCATGGCAATGGTCTTTGCCCCGTGGGCGACCAGTTCGGGAATGTGGTGAAGCTTGATCCCGCCCATGACGGAGAAGGGAATATGCAGGTCCTTTATGGTGCTGTCGATGAGTTCCAGCCCCCGGGCGCTCATGGGGAGAGACTTGGTCTTCGTGGGATAGATGGGCCCCAGATTGATGACGGGCGCCCCCGCGGCCTGTTCGGCAAGAGCCTCCTCCCGGGAATGGGTGGAGCGCCCGATAATCAGGTCCGGGGCAAGCTTCAGCGCCGCTTCCAGAGGCAGATCCTCCTGCCCCAGATGGACGCCGTCGGCCCCCGCAGCAAGGGCGATATCGATATGATCGTTCATCATCATGAGGATCCCGTAACGGTCGCAGATCTTCCGGAACTCTTCCGCCCGGAAATAGAGATCCCTGTCCGTGAGGGATTTTTCCCGCAGCTGGACAAGCCGGATCCCCGCATCCGCGGCCTCCTGAAGCGTGCGAAGCGTGCCTCTTCCGTTGGTGAACTCTTCCGTAATGACAAGATAAAGCCCCGCCTCCCGGAAACGTTGGAGACGTTCGGCAAGAATGGTACTCATTTTCCTCCCTGTGTCCGGAAACGGCTTGCGCCGCTGCCGGAAAGTGTTATTTGCAGTTGAGTCTTCCGCCTGCAAGGATGATCTTCACGTCCTCGGAAGAGAGACGGGCATTCAGCGCAACGGTCTTCTCCTTCCCGTCGGGGGAGACCGCTTTGGCCTCCACGGGGTATTCCCCTTTCTCCAGCTTGGAACGCAGGGAATCGATGAAGAGAGAATCCCCTTCGGAAATCCTGTCGTAATCTTCCGGATCAGCAAAGGTGAAGGGGACGATGCCGAAGTTCACCAGATTGGCGGCATGGATCCTTTCGATGGAAACGGCAATGAGGACTTTTACGCCCAGATACATGGGGCAGATGGCCGCATGTTCCCGGGAGGAGCCCTGTCCGTAACTTTCCCGGCCCACGATCACGCCGTGCTTTCCCGCGTCTCTCACGGCACAGGCCCGCTGGGCGAAGGTGGGTTTGCCCCCCTCGTTTAACCGCTCGAAAACCACCTTGGCGTACTCTGGGATGTTGCTTCTGTGCTTGAGGTGCACGCCCGCGGGCATGATGTCGTCGGTGCTGGTCTTGTCCGGGGTCTTGATGAGAACGACCCCGTCGATCCGGTCCGGAAGCGGCGTATTGGCAGGGGGCTCTCCGATGGTCTTCTTGCGGATGATCTCCACAGCCTTGCCGCAGCAGGGGGGCGGGATCATCATGGAGTCGTCGATGAGGAACTTTTCCGCATCCGCCACTTCCGGGCAGGCAAA
Source organism: Lentisphaeria bacterium (assembly GCA_017613255.1). GTDB lineage: Bacteria > Verrucomicrobiota > Lentisphaeria > Victivallales > UBA1829 > RGIG5327. The sequence continues at coordinate 911 of JAGAEF010000040.1, read as the reverse complement.
GGGCAGAAGGGAGGGAGGCGTGATCTTTCCCGTAAGCGCGGCGGCGGCGGCAACTTCCGGACTCACCAGAAACGACTGGTCGCCCTTTGTCCCGGTCCTGCCGGGGAAATTCCGGTTGAAGGTCCGCAAAGTGACCGTATCGTTGGCGGGACTCTGCCCCTGACCGATGCAGGGTCCGCAGCCGCTTTCCAGGATCCTTGCGCCTGCGGAGATCATATCCGCCAGTCCGCCGTTGCGGGCCAGCATTTCCAGCACCTGCCGGGAGCCGGGGGCGATGGAAAGGGTCACGTTTTCCGCGATCTTGCGTCCTTTGAGCATGGCGGAAACGATGGAAAGATCCCGGAAACTGCTGTTGGTGCAGGAGCCGATGATGACCTGCCCCACTTCGATTCCGGCAAGCTCCTTGATGCTCCTGATGTTGTCCGGGCTGGAGGGACAGGCGGCAAGGGGTTCGAGAGCGGAAAGATCCAGAGGGATGACCCGGTCGTATTCCGCATTTTCATCCGCGCAAAGGGGAACGAAGGAAGCTCCCCTTCCCTGCTTTTCCAGAAACTCCTTCGTTCTTTCATCGGAGGGGAAGAGGGAACAGGTGACTCCCAGTTCCGCCCCCATGTTGGTGATGGTGGCCCGCTGGGGCACGGAAAGAGCCGCCACTCCGGGTCCGAAATACTCCACCATGCACCCCACGTTGCCTTTGGTGGTGAGAATGGAAAGCATCTTGAGGATGATGTCCTTGGCGGAGACCCAGGGAGAGAGGCTCCCGGAAAGTTCGACCCCGATGATTTTGGGGTAGGCGATGCGGAAAGGCTGACCGGCCATGGCAAGAGCCACATCCAGCCCCCCCGCCCCGATGGCCATCATGCCGATGCCGCCGTTGGTGGGAGTATGGGAGTCGGACCCCAGAAGGGTCT
>JAGAEF010000323.1 GCA_017613255.1 Lentisphaeria bacterium | reverse complement strand
TTCAGTTCCGTCCCGGTGACCTTCTTGATGGCGGCGGGGCTCCAGTAGGTGCGCACGTCGGAGAAGCCGGAGGCGCTGTTGGTGAGAAGGTGCCCCAGCAGCATGGCAAGGCCGTTGAGTCCGTCGTTTTCCGTGGCCAGCACATAGGGTTTGCGGATACCGTTCCAGTCGAAGGAGGTGTTGAGGATGGTTTCAAGGAAGTCGCCGTTGGGCAGGTGGTCGGTCCACTGTCTCTGGCCCTGGAATCCGGCGAGGATGGCATTGTGCCCCATGGACTCTTCCACCCAGCCCATTTCGGCAAGCTTGCCGTTGCCGGCCATCAGGTCTCTGGCGATCATGGCCATTTTCACGCAGTAGTCGAAGGTCTCCCGTTTCTTTTCGTCGCTGTGACGTTTTCCGGGAGGATTGTAGAGATCTTCATAGATGGGGCAGTTGGCCTTCGCCCATGCGGAAGCCTTGGCGAACTCCTGTTCGTCGTAGATCTTTTCGTCGATGCGGCGGACGATTTCCACCATGTCCACGGATTCGCAGCGCTTGTCCAGATACTCTTCGAAAAGTTCGTGGGAGACGATGGAGCCGCCGATCCCCATGGCGATGCTGCCGATGGAAAGGTAGGATTTGCCCCGCATTTCCGCCATGGCGATCCCCGCCCGGGCGAACCGCAGGATCTTTTCGGAAACATCCTCGGGAATGGAGGTGTCATCGGCGTCCTGCACGTCTCTTCCGTAGATGCCGAAAGCGGGAAGCCCCTTCTGGGAGTGGGCGGCCAGCACGGCGGCAAGATAGACGGCGCCGGGCCGTTCCGTGCCGTTGATGCCCCAGACGGCCTTGGGGGTGTGGCGGTCCATATCCATGGTTTCGGAGCCGTAGCACCAGCAGGGGGTGACGGTGAGGGAAACGCCCACATTCTCCTTTTTGAACTTGTCCGCGCAGGCGGCGGCTTCCGCCACGCCGCCGATGGTGGTGTCGGCTATGACGCACTTCACGGGAGTCCCGTCGGTGTAGCGCAGGTTTTTGGAGATCAGCGCGGCCGCGGCTTTCGCCATGTTCATGGTCTGGTCTTCCAGAGATTCCCGGATCCCTTTGCGTCTGCCGTCGATGACGGGACGGATTCCCACTTTCGGATTCATGTTTCCTCCTTGTCGTGGTGGTTTCGCGGGTGTCAGGATGATGCTTCTTGCGATGTTACTCTAACGCGCACGCGGGCGTTTGTCAAGGCGGATTCCCCTCCGAAAGCAACTTTTTTCGCGTTTCCATCCTCTCCGGAAGGAAAAACGGCTCCTCCCCTTGCATTTTCCCTCCTTCCGGGTATATTATATGTGACAGAATTGCACAAGAGCGTCTTGTGCTTTCTGTGTGACAAAATTGCTCAGCGGAAGGAAGAATGCGCGTATGACGAAGAAAAACTCCTTTTTCAGCAAATTCGGCACCCGTCTGGATTCCCTGGATCCGGGCAGCATCAACTCCTATATCCACCTGCTTTCCAGGGAGCACGGGATGCTGGAAAGCCTCTTCAACGCCATCCGGGAGGGGATCGTGGTCATCGACGAGGACGGCAGGATCCTGTACCACAACGCCGTGGCCAAGGAGATCTTCGGGATCCCCGACGATTATTCCCGCGTCAGCATCCACTCCTTCATCAAGGGGGTGGACTGGGAGGCGATTTTTTCTTCCGCCGCTTCGAAGGAACACACGGTCCGCTGGGAAGTGGAGATCTTCTACCCCGTCCGCCGGGTGCTGAGCTTCTACGCTCTCCCCCGCACAGGCGCGCCCGGGAGGATGCCGGGAAAGATCTTCAAGGAGAAGGAAAAGTGCGTCACGGTGATTTTCAACGACATCACCGAGACCTACGACAAGCTCAACTCCGCGGCGGAAACGGAACGGACGGCGCTGGTTTCCCTCCTTGCCGCGGAAGTCGCCCACGAGATCGGGAACCCCCTCAACAGCATCTATCTGCACCTTCAGCTTTTCCAGAGGCTTCTGGACAGCGGGGAATTCGATCCGGAGGAGGCAAAACAGATGACCGCCGCCGCAAGAAGCGAGGTGGAGAGGCTGGACCATATCATCCACGGCTTTCTCCGGGCCCTGCGTCCCTCCAAGCCGGTCTTCCGCCTGATGGATCTCAAGGAGTCGGTTCTGGAAACGCTCAATTTCATGCGGCCGGAACTGGAGGGAAGAGGGATCAAGGTCAACTGTCTGTGGAGCGAATCGCTTCCCCTCATCCGGGGGGATGCCGAACAGCTCAAGCAGTCCTTCTACAATCTCATCAAGAATGCGGTGCAGGCCATGACCAGAGGCGGCGTCCTGACCATAAGCTGCACCAGCGACGACCGCAGCGTGCTGGCCGTCTTTTCCGACAGCGGCAGCGGGATCCGGAGCGAAGACGCCTCCCGCATCTTCACCCCCCGCTTCACCACCAAGGAGAAGGGCAGCGGCATCGGACTCATGGTGGTGGAGCGTATCGTGCGGGAGCACGGCGGACGCATCTCCTTCGTCAGCACCGTGGGGGAGGGCACGAAGTTCGTCATCGCCTTCCCCCGGGCCGACGTGCAGTGCCGCGTTCTGCCCACTTCGGAACAAACCCATGCCGGAAAAAGTCTTCTCCCTGCGGGGACCCCGGCGGAACCGGAAAGGGAATAAAGCATCATGGCAAACGAGAACACCCTTTCCCAGCCGGAAAAAAGGCCCTCCATCCTGATCGTGGACGATGAGAGAGGCACCAGAGACGTCCTCAACCGCTTCCTTCGCATGAAATACGACGTGACCACGGCGGAGGACGGGATCATGGGGCAGAATCTCCTGAAACGGAACTCCTACGACCTTGTCCTCACCGACATCCGCATGCCCGGCGCGGACGGCATGAGCGTGCTGGAAACGGCATTGGCCAAGGAGAATCCCCCTCCCTGCATCATCTTCACCGCCTACGGCTCCATCGAAACCGCCGTGGAGGCCATGAAGAAGGGCGCCTTCGACTTCATGGAAAAGCCCCTGAATTTCGACCGTCTGGAGATCCTCATCGAGCGGGCGCTGGAGTCCGGCAGGATCAAGGAGGAGAACCGGAAACTCAAGAAGGAGTTGAGTTCCCGCTTCGGCGTAAGCAATATTCTGGGCAACTCCGCCGCGCTCCAGAATATCCTGGACAATATCCGGCAGGTGGCTCCCAGCCGTGCCACGGTCACCATTTCCGGAGAGAGCGGGACGGGCAAGGAGCTCATCGCCCAGGCGGTCCATGAATTGAGCGGCCGCACGGGGAGGTTCGTTCCGGTCCATTGCGCGGCTCTGCCGGAAACGTTGCTGGAAAGCGAGCTTTTCGGCCACGAAAAGGGAGCTTTCACCGGGGCAACCGAACAGAAAAAGGGCCGTTTCGAACTCGCCGACGGGGGAACGATCTTTCTGGACGAGATCGGGGAGATCCCTCTGTTCATCCAGGTGAAACTTCTCCGGGTGCTGGAGACCCATTCCTTCGAGCGGCTGGGGGGAACGGAAACGATCCATGTGGACGTGCGGGTGGTGGCCGCCACCAACCGGGATCTGGAGGCCATGGTGAAGGAAGGCACTTTCCGGGAGGATCTCTTCTACCGGCTGGACGTGGTGAACATCAAACTCCCGCCTCTCCGGGAACGGCTGGAGGATATCCCTCCCATCGTGAATCACTATATCGACGTGTTCGCCAAGGAAAACGGAAGGGGAAAAATGACCATTTCCGAGTCCGCCATGTCCGCCTTGTGCTCCTACTCCTGGCCGGGAAACATCCGGGAGCTCAAGAACTGCGTGGAGCGCATGGTGGTGCTGACAAGGGGCCCCCTCATTGATCTGGACAACGTGCCCGTGAACATCCGGGAAAAATCCGATCCGGGGATCTCCAGAAAGATCCTCAGCCCCTCCAGCTGTGACCTGGAACGCAATGAAAAAATGCTGATCCTGCGGGCGCTGGACGAGTGCGGCGGAAACCGGACGAAGGCGGCGGAAAAACTGGGGATCAGCCGCAGGACGCTGCACCGGAAGATCGCCCAATACGGCATAAGCTGAGGCTTTTTCGTCATGTTGAAAAGGCGTCCCTTTACGGAACTCTATATCCACGTCCCCTTCTGCAGGGGGAAGTGCGACTACTGCGCCTTCTATTCGGAAGGAAAAATGGATGAAAAGGACCTTTCCCTTTACTTGGAAAAACTCTTTTCCCAGATGGAAGAATATGCTTCCTCCTGCGGGAAACTGCGCACCGTCTATTTCGGCGGCGGCACCCCCACTCTTCTGCCGCCGGAAAAAATGGAGCTCCTTTTCCGGGCGATCCGGGAAAATTTCCTTCTGGAAGAAGATGCGGAAATTTCCATGGAGAGCAATCCGGAAACGCTGACGGAGGAAAAATGTTCCGTCATGAAAAGTTTCGTCAACCGGGCAAGCGTGGGGGTGCAGAGTTTTTCCCCTCTCTTCCGGGAAAGGATCGGAAGAAGGAGCCATGAAAACGGTGCAAGCCGCTCCTTCGAGGAAATGCTTTTCGAAGCAGTCTCTCTCCTGAAAAAGCACGGCATAAAGAACATCGGATTCGACCTCATTTACCTTCTGCCCGGAGAAACGCTTTCCGACTGGGAAAAGGAACTGAAAAAGGCACTCTCCTTCGGGATCACCCATCTTTCCTGCTACTCTCTCTCCATCGAAGATGGTACTCCCCTGCAGAAAAGATACGGGGAGCAGGACGAAGATCTTTCCGCGGACATGTGGGAGTTGGCGGGAACGCTTCTTGCGGAAAACGGATTCTTCCGGTACGAAGTATCCAATTACGCCCGGGAAGGGTTTTTCT
>JAGAEF010000322.1 GCA_017613255.1 Lentisphaeria bacterium | reverse complement strand
TCGCCTATCCGGACTTCTGCGCGGACGTTCTGGAAAAGGGTGCTCTGGATCCGAAGCGGATCTGCCGCACCTTCGGGGACTGCACCACGGCCCCGCGAAACGGTCTCTATTCCGGGTGCTATCCGCTGGATCCCTTCTACAAAGGCATGATGCCCGAGTGCGAAAAACTCAAGGCAGTGAAGAAAGCCCTTGCCGGGGGAAAATAAGGAACCGGACGCTCGGAAAAGCCCCCGGAACGGATCAATTCAAAGCGGCGAACTTGGAAAGTCCGCCCTCGGAAGTCTCCCGGTAGAGAGAAGGCATATCCTTGCCCGTCTCCAGCATGGTGCGGATGACCGTATCCAGGGAAACGATGTGGTTGCCGTCCGTGAGAAGCGCCATTTCCGCGGCAACGACGGCACGGTTGGCGGCAATGGCGTTGCGTTCGATGCAGGGGATCTGCACAAGCCCCAGCACGGGGTCGCAGGTGAGTCCGAGAAAATGCTCCAGTCCGATCTCCGCGGCATATTCGATCTGGGGAACCGTTCCGCCGAAAATGGCGCAGCACGCGGCCGCGGCCATGGCGCAGGCGACCCCGATCTCCCCCTGACACCCCACTTCCGCCCCGGAAATGGATCCGTTCTGCTTCACAAGCGTCCCCAGCAGACCGGCAGTGGCCAGGGCGTGGAGGGATTCCTCCCTGCTCAGCTTTCGGGATTCCCGGCAGTACCGCAGGACAGCGGGAAGAACGCCGCAGCTGCCGCAGGTGGGAGCGGTCACCACGATCCCCAGAGAGGCATTTTCTTCCGCCACGGCATAGGCGTAGGAGGCGATAAGCCCCGTCCTGCGGATGTCGCTGCGCAAGGCTTTCGCCTTCAGATGCACGTTTCTGCTTTTCCGGGCAAGATTCAGGCCGCCGGGAAGCACCCCTTCCCGGACAAGGCCCCTTTCGATGCTCCCGTTCATCGTGTCGAAGCACTTCCCCAGATGAGAGAACACATCTTTGTCGTCGAAACGGTTCACCACCTCCCACAGGGGGATCCCCTCCTTCCGGCAGTATTCTCCGATCTCCGCCATATCGCGGAAGGGATAACACTCCTTTTCCCGTTCTCCGCTTCCGGAAGCGCCCTCTTCCTCTATGGCGCCGCCTCCCACGGAGTAAAAAACGGTGCTTCCCAGCGTCTCTCCGGAAGCGTTCCACGCCGTGAATTCCATACCGTTGGGGTGCCGGGGCAGGATCGTTTCGGGCTTCCAGAGGATCTCGCAGGGACGTTCCAGATTGTTTTTCAGCGCAAGATCCGTAAAATGCCCCTTTCCGGTGGCGGCAAGACTGCCGTACAGGACGACCCGGAAACGGTCCGCTTCCGGATACCGGGAACGGAAAAGGAGCGCCGCATTCCCCGGCCCCATGGTGTGACTGCTGGAAGGGCCGTGCCCGATCCGGAACAATTCCTTCAACGATTTCATCGGATTCCTTTCGGAGAAAACTTTTCAGAGATTCCGGGGGATTTTCGGCTCCACGAAGACCGCCGGACGCAGATAGACGAGCTCCGTCAGGGGACGGGAAAAATCCCCCGGCTCGTTGAGAATGAGATAAGAAGCCTGAATGTGGGGGAGAAAAACGACTTTCCCCGCAAGAAGGGAGCCGGCGACCTTTTCGATGACCTCCCGGTCCCGCTCCAGAGCCGCGAAAAAGTCGAAGGAGCCCAGAGGGGAAAGGTCCTGCGAAGAAAGGACGGCATGGACGCCGGAGGGGACAAAGGAGCCCTCCTTTTCCGTCATGCCGTAAAGAAGAAGTTCGTCCCTTCTGCCGTCGAAAAGCACGCCCGCATTTTTCCCGATCTTTCCGGCACATTTGGCCCCATGGGCCATGGCGGCGGCGGTGGGGACGGCACGTCGGAGGACGTTTTCACGGGCAAAAGCCCGGCCCATGACGAAGGCGGAGGCCAGCCGCAGCCCCGTGAAGGAGCCCGGACCGCTGCCCACGCTCCACTCGGAAATTTCGTCCATGGACCTGCCGCGGGAAGCAAGGCACTGCTCCATCCAGCAGGGAAGGTTTGAAGCGTTCCGGGGGGGAAGCGCGATATGTTCTTCCAGCAGAAGCGCACCCTCTTCGTCCATACAGGCAAAGGAGGCCTCCGTCCAGGAATAATCGAACCCCGCCTTCAGCATCGGATACTCCGGTATCAGTCCACTCTTTCCACTTCGATGGAAGGATCCACGGCCTCGTTGAGATCCTGCTGGATATACCCTTTGAGGGTGGCCATGGCATGAGGACAGCACCCGCAGGCTCCCCGAAGACGCACTTTCACGATTTTGCCTTCCACGGCAACGACTTCCAGATCTCCGCCGTCGTTCTGCAATGCGCCGCGGAGAAGGTCAAGTCTCTCTCTGATCTTTTTTTCCAGTTCTTCCATTTTCAGCTCCTTTCATGGATCGTTTCCCGCCCGGGGGACGGATTTTCCGCCATTCAATTTAATGCCCGCGCCCCCTTTTTGCAAGCCCGGGCAAACATTTTTTCAATATTTTGCCGTGCACGCTTTCAGGGAATTTGCCAGACAACGGACCTCTTCTGCCGTGTTGTGAAGCCAGAAGGAGATCCGCAATGCTCCGTAAAGCTCGTTTTTCGCGATCCCCATGCACTTGAGCGTGCGGGAGGGTTCTCCGCTTTCCGACGAGCAGGCGCTCCCCGGGGCAACGGAAATGCCCTCTTGCGCCAGCATTCTGGTCAGGATCGCGCCCTGATAGGGGGCGGTGAGGAAATGGAGGATGTAACTGCTGGCACTTTTCTGCGGGACCGTGGGCACAAAGGGGATCTCCAGAGTTTTCACCGCGTCGAGAAGCTCTTTTTTGCATTCTTCCGCTTCTCCCAGGTTCTTGTCCATATCCGGAAGGAGTTTTTCCAGAATTTCCCCCAGAAGAAGGATGTTTGCGGGAATGCTTCTTCCGGGAAGGTGTTCCGTTGTCCGCAGCGAAGAAAGGATTTTTCCCAGATTCTTCCGATACAGCAGGAACGCGCCTCCGGGAGAGCCCAGCTTCTGACCGGAGACGAAGGCAAGGTCCAGTTTCGCCTCCTTCCAGGGAAGAGGATACTTGCCCGCGGACTGGATGGTGTCGGCAAGGAAAAAAGCGGAAGGGGCGAAAGAATCGAGAAGGGTTCTGACAGAGACAAGATCCTGTATGCGTCCCGTTTCGCTCTGGATGTGATGGACGGCCAGAAGCGCGATCTTTTCCCGTTTCAGGAGGGATTCGAGGCTGTTGAGATCCAGAGAACCGTCCCGGCAAAGCGGGCAGAGGAACAACGGGATATGTCTCCGGGCGGAGACCCGTTTCAGCGAGGAAAGGAGGGCGGGATGCTCCGCTTCCGTAGTGACGATCCCGCCGTTGAGGAGATTCCCCACCCCCTCCGCGGCGGCGTTCAGGACACAGCTTCCCGTATTCCCGGAAAGGACGCCCCCCTGGGAGGGGGACTCCCCCGTAAGGAGGTTGAACACCTTTTCCTGCGCCTCCTTCACGGCGGAAAAGGATCTTCTCCCCTGAAAGGAGAGGGATTCCTGATTGGCGAAATATTCCGTGCAAAGGAAGGAAAAACGCTCCAGAACACTCTTCGTGCAGGGGACGGAAGAAGCGTTGTCCAGATAGATCTGCATAGCGCCTCAGGAGTTGCGGATCGCTTCCTTTTCCCGTTCGCAGCGGTCCTTGAGGGAGGCGATCTCGGTAACGAGACACTCTTCCAGCTCCCGGATCTTTTCCGGCTCCTGCTCCTTGGCAAGCCTCTGCTCGTGGGCGAGTTTCGCTTCCGCGATCTTCGCATTGTATTTCTTGGTGACTTCCGCTATGGCGTTCTTCTTCTCGTCGGAAAGTTCTTCGATCTTTCCGCCCAGTCTTTCCATGGCAAGTTCGAATGCGCTTTTCATCTTTTTCCCTTTTGTTTTTTTCGCCGGCAATGACGGTTTTTTCACTTTTTCTTTCCGGAATCATCCTTTCCCGCGGAAGAGGGGAGCCCGCCGGGGGCGACGCTCTTTTTGGGCTCTTCGGGAACGGCCGCCGTCTTCTTTGCATCTGCGGGGACTTTGACCTTTGCGGGCTTGCTTGCATCCGCCTTATGCGTGAAGGGCACGGGGGGGAGGAAGAGAGACTCGGGATAGGCCTGATTGAGGACTACGTCCTGCAGTTCGGAAACCTGCACCACGTCTCCCGTCTCCACGATGGTCCTTGCCGGAAGCTTGATCCCGTCGAAGGTGATGTACTGTTCGATGCGGGAGGTGTAGAGAATGGCCGCCCCGGAGGAGCTGATGATGTTCACCGTCTCCAGTTTTTCCTGCAGGAAGGTGTTGCCGTTGTAGTAGAAGATGTAGGGCTGGATCCTTTCGTCGTCGCTCATGCAGATCATTCGGTAATGGCGCACGCCGTCCTCCGTGTACATATCCACGGAGATCCTGCGGAAAATATCCGTATAGTTCATGGAGGGCGTCCCCATGCGCACGGTGTTGAGGAAGAGACAGTATTCCAGAGAGTCCGGGCTCAGCTCCACGGAGTGGTTGGTCCGGGGATTCACGTTCCACACTCTGCCGTCGTTGTAGATGAGGACCTTCTGCACCACGCCGTTCTTGCTTGTGGCCAGACGGAAGCACTTGGGGTGCTGATACCACACTTCCGAACCGAAATAGTCCTTGGTGTCCTTCCCCGTGAGGGTGACTTTCAGCCGCATGTAGTAGGAATCGGCCCTCCGCCATACCCGGTTGGGATCCGCGGCCTTGTTCTGCTTGTTGATGAGCTGGATCACCGAAAGATCGGAGGTCTCCCTGGGTTCCAGATCCAGCACCGGGTAGCACCCGGAAAGGAAGATACACAGAAATGCGCCAAGAATTGCACCGGCGAAACGCACACAGCTCTTTTTCATCATTCACCTTTCCCTTGTTTCGAAACCGAAGAAGCTTTTCTCACAATATAGCATAAAAGAGGAAAAAGTCCAACGGAAAAGCGAAACGAATATTGACTTGAGGGCCTTTGCGGTGTATTTTAATTGGGAATACGGCGGGCAAAAGCGTTTTCACGGGCTTTTCGGGCCGCCGGAACAACACAGGAAAATCCCCCATGAGTACCTACAAGATCATCAAAAAACTTTTTCTGCCCGTCGGGCTCGTGCTTGCCGTCATTCTCTCCTTTTGCGTTCCCCGGTTCGGGATCGCCTTCAAGTCGGCGCTGAATCAGAATATCCTCATCATGCTGATCTTTCTCATCTGCGGATTCCAGACCACACTGAACGAACTCAGGATCACGAAAAGATCCCTGATCTTCCTCGTGGGAGGAGCTCTCCTCACCCTCTTCGTCTGTCCCCTCTTCGCCTGGGGGATCACGCTTCTTCTGGGGCTTGCCGCGCTTCCGGCGGCGGGCCTCATCGTGGTGGCGGCGGCGCCCCCCACCCTTTCCAGCGGGATCGTCATGACGGAGACGGCGGGAGGCAACAACGTGACCGCGGTGGCCATCACCATGCTGTACAACATCGTGGCCGTGTTCACCATCCCCCTCGTTCTGGGGCTGGCGCTGGCTTCCGAAACGGGGATCAACACCGATCCATTGAACATGCTCAAAAAACTTTTCCTGCTGGTGGTCATCCCCTTCATCATCGGATTCGACCTCAAAAATCTTTTCCGCATGAAGAAAGCCCCCTCCTGGTTCTCCTTCGTCTCCTCCACGGCGGTGATCCTTCTCATCCTCTTCTTCTTTTCCGCCTCCAGCGATAGCATGAAAAAGATCTCCGGCATAATGCTCTTCAAGGGCTTCGCCGCGGCCATAGTCCTCCATCTCGGCAGTCTTGCCGCCTTCTGGTACGGAGGGAAGGCCCTGAAACTGCCGGAAGAAGAGTGCAAGGCCTATCTTTTCACGGCGGCTTCCAAGACCCTGACCATGGCCCTGACCACGCTGGCCATCATGGGCGCGGAAAGCGGGGACGCGGTGGCGCCCTGCATCATCTTCTACTTTTTCCAGATGATGTTCGACAGCTCCCTTGCGGCGAAAATGGGTCTTTCCGCCAAAGAGCCTTCCGGTAACGCTTGAATCTCATGCGGGCGTATCTGGAGATCACCACAGTATGCAATAGAAGATGTCCTTTCTGCGCCGGAACGGCAAGGAAGGAAGCTTTTCTTTCTCCGGAACGCTTTCGGGAGCGTCTGAAAAAAGTCCTTCCTTACGCGGACACCATCCTTCTGCACCTGATGGGGGAGCCCCTTCTTCACCCGCAGTTCGGGAGCATTGCCGAGATCTGCAGCACACTGGATGCCAAGGTGTGTCTCGTCACCAACGGGACCCTTCTCGAAGGAAAGGAAGCGCTTCTTCTGGAAAATCCCGCCTTCCGCCAGATCAATTTCTCCCTTCACGCGCTGGATGAAAAGAGCCCCCGGGACCGCGAAAAGCTGGAAAGGATTCTTTCCTTCGCCCGTTCCGCACAGAAAAAGCGGCCGGAACTGTACATCAATCTGCGTTTGTGGAACATGAACGGCCCCCGCGGGGAACAAAGCGCGGAACGCAATGCGTTTCTTCTCTCCCGCATCGGGGAAAGTTTCCCCCTCCCCTGCTCCGGACTTCCCGCCTTCTCCCCGGGAAGGAAGAGCCTGCGCCTTGCCGGAAAAATCTATCTGCACCGGGACAGCGTCTTCCAGTGGCCGGAACGGGAAAAGGAGACGCGCAGCGTCAAAGGATTCTGCCACGGCATGAGGGATCAGTTCGGCGTGCTTGCGGACGGAAGGATCGTCCCCTGCTGTCTGGATACGGAAGGGAGACTTGCCCTGGGAAATCTGGATGAAACGGAGGATGCGGCTTCCATTCTTTTTTCTCCGGAAGCCGAAGAGATCCGCAGGGGCTTCGAAAAGGGGATCGCCGTGAAAGAGTTCTGCAAAAAGTGCTCGTTCAGGACAAGATTCCGCAAGTAAGCTTCCTTCCATCCCGGGAAAAGTTTGAAAAAAACGCTTCTGCGGAGTATATTTATTCCTTCGGAACGAAGGGATCTTGTTTTATGGATATGGACGATATTTTCATCAAAGGGGCGGAGGAGCACAACCTCAAGAACATCGACGTGAGGATCCCCCGGAACTCGCTTACGGTCATTACGGGACTCAGCGGCTCGGGGAAATCCACGCTGGCCTTCGACACCCTCTACGCGGAAGGCCAGAGAAGATATGTGGAGAGCCTTTCCGCCTACGCAAGGCAGTTTCTGGACCGGATGCAGAAGCCCAAAGTAAGACATATCGAAGGGCTCTCTCCCGCCATCGCCATCGAACAGAGAAGCGCCTCCTCCAATCCCCGCTCTATCGTGGCCACCGTCACGGAGATCTACGACTATCTGCGGCTCATGTACGCCCATGCCGGACTGCCCCACTGCCCCAAATGCGGGCGGGAGCTTGCCGGGCAGTCCCCTCAGGCCATCTGCGAAAAGATTTCGAAACTTCCGGAAGGGCTCCAGATGATGATCCTTGCCCCCTATGCGGAAGGGAAGAAGGGGGAACACAAGGATATTCTTTCCCAGATCGCCAAAGACGGCTTCGTCCGGGCCCGCATCGACGGGGAGATCAAGGTGCTGGAAGAGGATATGAAAGGCCTTGCCAAGACGAAAAGACACACCATCGAGGCCGTGGTGGACCGTCTCATCACCGGCAGGACCGACCGCTCCCGCCTCAACGACTCCGTGGAGACCGCTCTCAAGACCGGAAACGGAATGATGATCCTCCTCATCCAGAACACCGATCCCTCCCGCCCCAACGAAAAGTGGAAGGAGGAGCGCATCAGCGAACACCTTGCCTGCCCGGACTGCGGCATAAGCATGCCCAAGCTGGAGCCGAGGCACTTTTCCTTCAACAGCCCCTTCGGCGCCTGCCCCAAATGCAACGGGCTGGGAGCATTGATGGTCATGGACGAGCGCTTGGTCGTTCCCGACGACACGCTTTCCATCCGGAAAGGGGCCATCCCCGGCTGGAGAAGGGGCCCCAGGAACCTCATCATCTACTACAATCACATCCTCAAGTGCATTGCCGCCCACTATCATATGCCCGACATGCTCTCCACCCCCTTCCGGGATCTGCCGGAAAAGATCCGGCACGTCCTGCTCCACGGCAGCGGGGAGGAGGAGATCGACATGAGTTTCTACATGCGGGGCAAACTGCACCGGTGGATCGCCCCCTTCGAAGGCGTTCTTGCCAACATGCAGAGACGGCAGGCGGAAACGGAGAGCGAAAGCGTCCGGGAACGGCTGAAGGAGTATATGGTCTTCCGGCCCTGCCCGGAGTGCGGAGGCAAACGCCTCAAAAAGGAGAGCCTTGCGGTCACCGTGGGCGGCCTTTCCATCCATGACTTCTGCTCCATGCCCGTGGAAAAGGCCAAAGTCTTCATGGAAAAACTGGATCTGGACACGGAAAGGAACGCCATCATCAAAGAGGTGAAAAAGGAGATCGTTTCCCGCCTCAGATTTCTGGAGGACGTGGGGCTTGCCTACCTCACCCTCAACCGGGAAAGCGGCACGCTTTCCGGCGGGGAGGCCCAGAGGATCCGGCTTGCCACCCAGCTGGGAAGCGGGCTGGTGGGGGTCCTCTACATTCTGGACGAGCCCTCCATAGGGCTGCATCAGCGGGACAACGGGAAACTGCTCGCCACCTTGCGCAAACTCCGGGATCTGGGGAATACCGTCATCGTGGTGGAACACGATATGGAAACCATCTTCGCCGCAGACTACCTGCTGGATCTGGGCCCCAAGGCGGGGATCCACGGCGGGGAGCTGGTGGCCGCAGGGACTCCAAGGGAAGTGATGACCTCCAGAAGATCGCTTACGGCAAAATTCATGACCGGGGAAATGGCCATCCGCACTCCCCAGTTCCGCTACCCCGGCAACGGGGATTTTCTGGAGATCCTCGGGGCGGCGGAAAACAACCTCAAGAACATCGATGTCAAGATCCCGCTGGGCACTTTCAGCTGCGTTACGGGCGTTTCCGGCTCGGGGAAAAGCTCTCTTGTCAACCGGATCCTGCGGGGCGCTCTGGAACGGCATTTCCAGCTGGAGGGAGCCCCGCCCCCCTGCAAGTACAGAGAGATCCGGGGGCTGGAGCATATCGGCAAGGCCATCGTCATCGACCAGAGCCCCATCGGGCGCACCCCCCGTTCCAATCCCGCCACCTATACGGAACTTTTCGGGGCCATCCGGCAGCTTTTCGCCCAGCTCCCCGATTCCAGGATGCGGGGCTTCGGGCCCGGAAGATTCAGCTTCAACATGAAGGGCGGACGGTGCGAAGAGTGTTCCGGCGACGGGATAAAAAAGATCGAAATGCAGTTCCTGCCGGACGTCTATATCCCCTGTTCCGTCTGCCGGGGAAGGCGGTTCAACGAGGAGACGCTTCAGGTGAAGTACAAGAAGAAAAGCATTGCCGACGTTCTGGAAATGACCGTGGACGAGGCGGTGGACTTTTTCGAACCCGTGGTCTCCGTCCACAGGAAGCTCAAGACCCTTCAGGACGTGGGGCTGGGCTACATCACGCTGGGGCAGTCCGCCACCACCCTTTCCGGCGGAGAGGCCCAGAGAGTGAAGCTTGCCGCGGAGCTGGCCAGAGTCCCCAGAGGCCACACCCTCTACATTCTGGACGAGCCCACCACGGGGTTGCACTCCTTCGACATCCTGCAGCTTATCGACGTGCTCATGAAACTCAGGGACAAGGGCAATACCGTACTTGTCATCGAACACAATCTGGATGTGATCAAGGTAGCCGACCACATCATCGATCTGGGCCCGGAAGGAGGGGATGCGGGGGGCTTTCTTGTCGCGGAAGGCACCCCGGAGGAAGTGGCGAAAGTTCCCGCCTCCTACACGGGAAAATACCTTGCACAGATCCTGAAAGCTCCCGTCCCCTTTACCGAGGACCGGGACCTTTTCGGGGAAAAACGGTAAAGGAAGAAAAAATGGCCAAGGAGAAACTTGTGATCGCGGGGCTGGGCATGCTGGGTGTGTCGCTTGCCTCCTCCCTGAAGCTGGGCAGAAGAAAAGAGGAAAAGGAGTATGAGGTCTTTGGATACGCCCGGAGGAGAGAAGTTGCGGAAAAGGCCCTTGCCGACGGTTTTCTGGACGGGATCTGCGAGACCCCGGAAGAGGCCTTCCGCACCGGGAGCATCATCATCCTCGCCCTGCCCGTCCCGGTGATCTGCCAATTCATCGAAAAATACGCTTCCTTCATGGGGGAGGATGCGGTTCTGACCGACATAGGCAGCGTCAAGGGCCTTATGGAGGAATCGGCGAAAAAGGTCCGGGCCAACTTCGTGGGAAGCCACCCCATGGCGGGCACCGAACTCAGCGGCCCGGAAGCCTTCGTGCCGGGGATCTACGAAAACGCCTCCGTCTTCATCGTTCCCCCGGAACAAGCCCAGGAGCGTGATATCGCAAGAGTGGAAAAGCTCTGGAAAGCCGTGGGGGGAACGGTTCTCCGCATCGATGCGAAGGCCCATGACTCCCTTGTGGCCCACACCAGCCACGTCCCCCATATCATCTCCTCCGCGCTGGCCTTGAGCGTGCTGGACGAAGAGGACGCTTCTCTCAAGGAGTATCGGTTCGCCGGGGCGGCAAGCGGGTTCCGGGACACCATCCGCGTGGCGGCCTCCTCCCCCCGGATGTGGCGGGAGATCCTTTCCAGCAACCGCGCCGCCGTTCTGGAAGCGCTGGAAGATTACGAAAAGCGTTACGAAAAGATGAAGGAAATGATCCGGAACAACGATTTCGACGCCTTCGAAAAGGAGTTCGCCAGGGGCGGCGACCTCATCCGGGAGTGGCGCAAGGCGAAAAAGTGCTGAAGGACCAAAGAACCGCCGATCCCTTTTTCAGCGGTCCTTTTCCCTCTTCAGTAGCAGGATCGCCCGGGAGTTGGGGTTGAGGAACAGCGCCTTGCGGCAGGTCTTTTCCATGGCCTGCTGTTTCCCCAGGATCTTCAGGGCAACGGCAAGGTTCACGAGATAGGGCTCCGAGCCGGGGGCCACCGCGCAGGCCCTGCGCAGGAAGATTTCCGCCTGTTCCGCTTTCCCCGCCTGAATGAGCAGGACTCCCAGGTTGTTCAGGGCCGCAGGCGCAAGGGGATCCAGCTGAAGCGCCACATGGTAGCGCCGTTCCGCTTCGGAAAATTTTCCCGTCCGCTGGGCCAGAAGCCCGTAATTGTATTCCAGATCCGCCATATTTCTTCTTGCGCTGGGAACAAGGGAAGCTCGATCGAAAGCCTCCTTGGCCTCCTTCCACTTCTTCGCATCCAGAAGGACCGTCCCGTAGTTCATGAGAAGGGCGAAATCCTCCGGATCCTTCTTCAGCGCCTCTTTCAGGACCTTTTCCGCCCCGGAAGGATCCTTTTCCGCCAGAAGAGCCTTGGCGGCAAGATCGCTTTCCAGAGAAGAGAACCGGGAGTCACGCAGGACCTTCCCCCCCGGGCGCAGCACGTCAAGGGTCTTGCGGGGCTCCCCCTTCTTGAGGTGCGCTTCCGCAAGAAGGACCCGGGCGTAATCCTCCAGATCCTTCTCCCTTTCCCGCAGGTCGAGGATCATCCCGCCAAGCCCCAGAAGGAAAAAGAGCACAAGCGCCGCCCCCGCCCTCCAGTACTTCCCCACGGTCTTCCCGGAAGCCGCGAAAAAGATGCTGCTCATGGCGGTCAGCGGGAGAATCAGCCCCAGCCGGTACCGCCCCGCGCTCACCGTGAGAAGCTGGGCAAGGATCACGGCAAGTCCCAGAAGAAGGAAGTAGCGCATGTCGTGGATGAATCTGCCTTCGGAAAGCCGGGAAAAGAAGACCATGCCCGCCGTGAGGGAAAGAAAGAGGAAGAAGTAGTGGAAAAGATTCCTGTGGAAGAAGCTCTTCCCCAGAGGAGTGATGTCCGACCACGTGGAAAGTTCCGAAGCGGAAAAGATGAAGAGGAATTTCCTCCCGATGCGCACAATTCCTTCCAGCGGGGACCGGAAAAAGGTCTTCACGGCCTTCTTCACGAAAAGTCCGTCGGAGGAAACGTGCATTTTTTCCGCCTGAAGAGAGTTGTCGGCATGGACCTTGTACCACTCTTTTCCCGGCGGGATGTCGCAGGTGCCCTTCGCCCCGTCCCGGTTGCCCAGATAAAAGTTGAATCCGCCGTGGCCCTGCACGAAAACCGGGCGGGAGGCAAGGCGGCTGACCGGGCAGGACCAGGCCAGGACAAGAAGGACGACCGGAAGAATGAAGACGAAGGCGGTGAAGACCTTCCTGTCCCGGACCACGATCCCCCTGCCCAGCACCCCCCGGATCAGCAGATAGAGGAAAACGAAAAGGGCGAAAAGCACGCTGGAAGGATGGGTAAGCACCGCAAACGCGCAGAACAGCCCCGCCACGGCGAAATATCCGAGCCGGGCGGGAAGCGCGCTTTTATCCGCCACAAGCATGAAATAGATGGCGAAGGCGAAAAAGACGCAGACCAGATTTTCCGAGAAAAACTCCGCCTGATAGACCGCCAGCGGCGGATAAAGGGCAAGGATCCAACTGGAAACGAAGGGGATGAACCGCATGGTCCACACTCTTCCCGTGGTCTGGTTTTCCGGCGCGAAATAGATGACGCGCAAAGAATAATACACCGGATAGACCGTAAGAGTCATCATGAGGATGGACTGGAGGAACCGCATGGCCAGCACCTGATGGGAGCAGAAGGCAGCAAGAATCGCAAGGAAATACGCATAGAGGGGCGCATGGATGGGAACGGATACGGGAAAAACCTCCCCCGCAAGGATCCGGCAGGCCCAGCTGTAGTATTCGGAAACGTCCGGCCCCACGATGGTCCCGCCCACGGGAAGCAAAGAAAGCTCGTAAAGGTACAATCCTCTCATGCAGCAGCCGACCAGAAGGGCAAACAGGGGGATCAGCACAGGGTGCATGCCTTCGAATGCGCCCGCCACCGTTCTCAGAAACGTGTTCCTCATTTTTACTCCTGTGGTTGTTTTTGAAAAAGCGTCATCGTCAGCCGAACTCGCCTCCGGCAATGCCGAAGCATCCGGGAGAGGGCAATGCCAGGGCTTCCCCCCGGTCCATAAGATTCATTGCCGTGCCTTCCGCAAAGCCGTGTTTCAGAAGTTCGCTGCGGAACGTTCCGTTGTTGTCGTAGATCATGGTCTGGAGCTTTTCCGCCGGGGTCTTCAGCGTGCAGGAAAAGAAGAAGAGCTCTCTTCCCGCGGCAGGATCCAGAGCGCTGCACATGATGTTCCTTGCGGCAGGCCCGATGCGTCCCAGCGTGAAAGCGTCCATTTTCCCCGCTTCGTTCCGGTGGCAGAAGGCCAGTTCCCGACGGGAGGAAAAGAGATAGCGCATGATCTTTTCCCGCCGGAAACCGAAAACGGCTTCGTCCAGATCGAAAAGTTCCGGAAGATCCCCCTCCCCCACGGGCGAAACCCCGGAAGGGAGTTTTTCGGCGGCGGGAAAATCGGAAGAGGCGGCAAAATATTTTTTCTGCCCCAGAAGAGGCACGAATCCCAGTTTGGCATAGACCAGTCCCCCCGCCTGCGTGGCGTACAGCCGGCAGGTACGGCATGCGGCCTTTTCCATAAGGAAGGAAACCATTCTTTTCGCGATCCCCCTACGCCGGAAATCGGCATGGGTCACCACCATGTTGATGTGACACAAGTCGTGATCCCCGAAAAGGAAGCACCCGGCGCATCCCGCAAGTCTTTCCCCGCAGAAGGCATAGACCGCCAGACTGTTTTCCGAACCGGTCACCACAGCGCAGTCGGAAAGGGTCTGGTTCCAGCCTGCGTGTCCGGCAAGGGAAAGCATCCCGGCAGGATCTTTGGCCGTCTCCAGCCGTATTTCCGCGGAAGAAAAGTCCGTCATTTTCCGTTTTCTCCTTTTCTGTACGTTTCCGGCACGAAAAAGGCCGCGCAGACGCCGATGAAGGCGAATATGCTTATCACGATGAAAATATCCCGGTAGGCTTCCGGAGGATAGTGAACGATCCCTCCCATGGCGGAAACGATTTTCCCCGCCTTTTCCGCAAGCTCATACTTCGAAAGCACCAATCCTGCCGCGTTTCCTCCTACGGCAATGCCCACGAAGGCGAAAAAGTTCAGCATGGCCACGGAAAGCCCCACATGCTCCGGCGGATTCAGCTCCTTTGCCTGCGTCCCGTACAGGGGGAAACACCCGGCAGGCAAGGCGAGAAGAATGAATACGCAGGGGGCGAGATACCCGGGAAGGCGGAGGGAAAAGACCGCAATTCCCGCCAGTCCCCCGCAGAGACAGAGGAAGGAGGCCGTAAGCAGGATCCTCCTTCTCTTCTGCCCGAAAAGCGCGAGAATCGTGCCGGTCCCCAGATTGCATGCGGCAATGATCCCGGCAAGTACGGACATCCACAGCGAGGCGGAATAGTGGCTGAAGGAGGCGTAATCCTCCAGCGTCTTCTGCCCGATGGTGGCAAGGATGGTGTAATGGGCGCCGAAAATGATCATGCTGGAAAGGTTGAGGCAGTTGGAAGCCCGGTTGCGGAGAAGCACCCACAGGGGAGAAAAGATGGATTCGCTCCCCCGGATCTTTTTCAGCGTCCCCGGGGAAAGAAAGATGATGAAGAGCATGGCAACGCCCACCGTGACCCCGATGGCAAGAAAGGCTTTTTCCCACCCCACGGCCTTTACGAAGGAGACGAAGGGAAGTCCCCCCGCCACCGGGCCCAGATAGCCGATGAAAAGAGTAAGCCCCAGCACGGAGGAAAACTTTTTGGGGAAGATGTCGGCAATGAGTTTGGCAAGAGCGATGAAGACCGTCCCGGCGCCGATCCCGGTCATTCCCCTTGCCGCGATCAGAAGGAAAGGATTTTGGAGAAGGGGAAAAAGCAGACTGCCCGCCGTGAAAAGCCCGCCGCCGATAAGCAGGATCCGCACGCCGCCGAACTTGTGGCACAGCAGCCCCAGCACCAGCTGGCTCAAGGCATAACAGTACATGAAGGCCGACCCCATGGCGGCAAGCTGACTGCCCGTGACGCCCAGAGAGGCCTGCATGTCGGAAAAGACCGCGCCGGGCACGAGGATCTTGTTCATGCTCGTGAAAAAGAGAAGAAGCGTGGCGAAACAGAGGATGAGAAACTTTTTCCGCCGCACGGAATTGACCGAATTCATTTCCATGATCCGTTCTCCCCGTTTTCCGCCGAAACTTTCCAGCGCTCCTCCGGCTTTTCCGCCGTTCCCACGTTCACTTTTTTCAGCCCGATCCCCTTGAAGGAGGCATCCAGAAGTTTTTCCCGGTATTCGGGCAGGAAGAGATTCCCCAGATGGCCGCCGCAGTCGAACCAGACAAGCTTCCTTCCCAGACTGCGGTCAAGGAAAAGCGCGTCCTGCGGGGTGAGAAGGGGATCATCCTGATTGTGAAGGACTCTCACGCGGGGATTGTTCCGCAAAGTCTTTTCGATCTTCCGCAGGGAGGCGCGTTTCCCCAGAGAGGCCATATCCAGATTCTTTTCCTGTTGTTTGAGGCAGGGGAGAAGCAGTTTTTCCGCATAGGAGGACCAGTTGTACGTATCGATCTCCCTGTAAAGATCCGTTCTGCTCCACCAGCTGTAGGGGGTCTTCAGGAGTTCTTTTCCCTCCGGAGAATTTCTCTGCGCGGCAAGAAGAAGCTCCCGCAGACCCATGCGCATGTAGGTGCCCGAGACCCAGCCCGCCTGCTCCGGAGTGAGGGGGAGATACTTCCGGTCCTCCCAGAGGATCCCTTCGGCTTCCCCGTTCTCCTGCTTCTTTGCCGAAGCATTCTTCTCTTTTCCGGAGGGCTTTTCCCCGGCGGAAACATCCCTTTTTCCCACAGGATGGAGAATGCCCAGAGCGCCGCTTCTTTCGGAAGAGGCAAGATAGAGCTTCATGGCGGCATCTCCCGCCATTTGGAAAAACTCTTCTTTGGTCATATTCCGGGGAATCTCGCACAGCGCATCCATTTTCCGCAGGGCGTAATGGAGATCCGCAGGGGGATTGATGGAAACGAACCTTGTTATGTTCAGGGGATTGCCCTCCTTTTCCTCCAGAGAGGCCAGATGGAGCATGTGCAGTCCGCCGAGAGAATACCCGCATCCGATGACGGCCGAGGGCGTCAGCTTGAACTCCTCCTTCACCTTTTCGATGACTTTGCCCAGCGCCTTGCGCACGGCGGGCACATCCCTTGCCACGTCTCCGGGAAGCCCCAGGGAAGCGGGGAGGAAAAATTCCGGATTGAGCGTGCTGGCAAGCACCGCCACCGTACAGCCTTCCTCATAGTAGATCTCCGCCAGAGCCCGCAGCATCTCCGCACGGAAATGGCCGCCCGCGCCGGGAAGAAGCAGGACAAGCGGTGCCGCAGGATCCTCCTGACACCAGATCTGGAACCGCATTCTGTCGGCGCCGTCCGTTCCGTCGGCAAAATGGATCCTTCTGGTTTTCGCCTTCGGAACGAAATCCGTGTTCCAGAGGGAGGTCTTGATCCACCAGCCCGCATTCCTCCTTTTCACCTTGAAGAACGACCCTTTCAAGGTGTCCACAAGGGGGTTCTGGGCGCCGTAGGGAGCGGCAACGTGAACGATGTCCGCTTCATAAAGTTCCGGGGGAAGCTGCGCTTTTCCAAAATCCGATTCCTGCGGCAGAAGAAGGCGGTGGTGGAAATTTTCCACCTGCGCGTACCGCACGAGGGAGAGAATGACCTTCATGGTGTCGTAGGCGTCATAGGCGTTTTCCGTCATGGTGTCGTAGGGATCATAGGAAGAGACGAAGCTGTTCAGCGTGGTAAGATAGCCTATGTAGGGAATATAGCTTTTCAGGTCCGCCGCGCGGTCGAAGACGCATCCCACCGTATCCCGCACGTTGGTGGAAGTAAGGAAAGGCAGAATGAAATAACAGCCCGGCCCGATGTTCCAGTACCCGAAGGCCTGCCCGAAATCCTCCTCCTGACGGACGAGATCGAACCATGCGTCCGCGGGATCGAAAAATCCGGCGATCCCGATGGTGCTGTTGGTGAGGAACCGCAGGAACTCCACGCCGCCGCCCTTCCACTGCCCCTGCAGGAAACAGCTGAACATCCGGGCGGGGAAAGCCAGATTGTCGGAGGCGTAATTGATGCGCTTGATGACCTCCATGGGCAGGATGGATCCGTAAACGTACCCCACGGGCTGTACGATGAAGTGCATGCAGACGTCCGTGCAGGTGAACATGGTACGGTTGAAGGGCTCGATGGGGTCGTTTCCGGCAAGTTCCGTGGAAACGGTGCTTGCGTTCCAGTCCAGCCCCCGTTTTTCCCCCTCACCGTCCCGGAGATCGGGGACGCTCCGGCATCCGGAAAAAACCGCAACAAGCCCCGCAAGAACAGCAAGGAACAGGGCACGGGAAAAAGCAAAACGTCTTCTGTGCATCATGTCTCTCATTTCCGAAACGGGATCAGCGGGTCACTTCTTTCGCTTTTCCCTCTTCCGCTCCCCTGCCCGCAGGGGCGGGAGGAAGCATTCCCTTTTCTTTTGCCTTTTCTCTTTCCTTCTCCCGGCGCTCTCTGGCGGCCTTTTCCCGCTCCCGCATCTTCTTCAGCGTCAGAGCGTCTGCGGTAAGTTTGCGTTTGCGCAGCTCCTCATCCTCGGGTGCGGTGGTGATGTTGAGAAGGGAGAACATGGCGGGCTGTTTGCCCGTGACGATGGCCACTTCCACCCCGGAACCGTACTTCAATTCGAATCCCTCCGGATTGAGGTCCACTTCCACGATGTAGCGCACCTGGGAAACATCCTGATCGTCGGGCACATCGCTGATCCAGCGCACTTTCCCCAGGAACTCGCCGTACTGGAGGCGGTTATACACGTCGCTGGTGACTCTCACCAGCTGGGCGGGCTTCACTTTTCTCACCACGCTGGCATCCACCTTGCACCTTGCGCGGATCTCGGTGCCCGCGGCAAGGATGGCCGCAACCTTCCCCTGGGAAACATACCACGAATTCTTGCAGGGAAGCAGGACCAGCCGCCCGTCGGCGGGGGAGACCAGCCGGCAGTCCCGGATGCACTTTTGCAGGAAGGCCAGCTCCGACCGTTTTCCGGCAAGTTTGGCTTCCACGAGGGCGAGCTCTCTTTTCGCCTTGGCTATGTAAAGGTCGCCCAGCCCGCTTCTGACGAACTGCAGATTCCTTTTCGCCCGGGCAAGTTCCCCTTCCCCGGCGATGGCCTCCATTTCCACTTTCTCGAACTCGATGAGCGAAATGGCGCTCACCAGCTGAAGTTTCCTGGAGCGGTCCAGCCTTGCCATAAGGCGTTTGGCGCGCTCGCTGGCCTCTTTGTGGTTCGTTTCCGCGTACCACAGTTCCTTGGGCAGCGGCGTCTTTTCCAGAATGGCAAGTTCCGCCTTCTTGAGGTCCAGT
>JAGAEF010000321.1 GCA_017613255.1 Lentisphaeria bacterium | reverse complement strand
CCATGCCCCGGTACATGACCAATGACGTGAAGCAGTTCCGCTGGCGGGAGGCCCTCGTGGTGCTTTCCGAAACCTCCAAAGCCCTCAAGGAACTCAATCCCAAGCTTGAGATCACCTGCTGCGTCCACGCCACCCAGAACGGCTATTACGTTTCCGAATACCGGGGGTACGACAACTGGGACATGGTCGCCTCCTGCCCCTACTTCGACGTCTTTTCCACCACCATCGTCAACTGGGCCCTGCCGGAGGACTTCTACAGAGAGATCACGGAACGCACCGTGGCGGTGGCGAAAAAGTACGGCAAAAAGGCGGAACGCTGGCTCATGGGCTACTACAAACAGCCCAAGGACTGGGCGCAGGTTTCCAAGTGGGCGCAGATCGCCGAACAGGCGGGCGTGGACCGGATCGCCGCATGGACTTTCCGGGGCGGCTACGGCACCGTGGTGGGAGCCCCCGACGCGCTGAAACTCTGGGATACCGTGGGGGAAAGCTTCAAGGCCGTCCTCAGGAACGGCAAAAAACTTCCCGGGAAGAAAAAGAAATAATCCAACCGAAAACAATCCTGAAAAAAGGAGAAACTTTTTATGCTTAAGATCTATGTGCCGGAAAAAAGCGGGATCTTCCGGATCGCCGCGGAAGAGTTCGTTTCTTTCTATTCCCGCATGACCGGAGAAAAACCCCGGATCGTCACCAAGCCCGAGGCAGCGGGCGACATGGTGGTCCTGGGCTCCGATACGGTGAACGCCTACACCCATGCCAAGATCATCGAAAAGGTGATCCCCCAGTTTTCCCTGGTGACGGGGCAGGACGATTACCAGATCCGTTCCGCAAAGGAGAACGGCAGAACGCTTCTTTTCCTTGCCGGAGGCCGCGACCGGGCGCTGCTCTATGCCGTATATCACTTCTTCGAAATGCAGGGCTGCCGGTATTTCTGGGACGGGGACAAAGTGCCGGAAAAGAAGGCCGTCAAGCTGGACGGATACGATATAAAGGAATCTCCCCGCTTCCAGTACCGGGGCCTGCGCTACTTCGCCCACCGCTCCCTGAAACGCTTTCAGGCGGAGCACTGGGATATAGACGACTGGAAAAAGGAGCTGGACTGGTGCCTCAAGAAGCGCTTCAATCTCTTCATGCTCCGCATCGGGCTGGACGATCTTTTCCAGAAGGCCTTCCCGGACGTGGTCAAGTACCCCAAATGGAAGGTGCCCGAATCCAAGAAGCGCTCCTATGACGACCGGGACCTTTTCTGGAGTCTGGAATACCGGGGCAAACTGCGCAAGATGGTGCTGGAATACGCCCGGGAGCGGGACCTCATGCACCCGGAGGATCTGGGGACCATGACCCACTGGTACAGCCGCACCCCCTACGACTTCCTCAACAAGTTCAAGCCCGATTTCATGCCCCAGGCCACCAAGGGGTACAGCGAACCCACCGGACTGGTGTGGGATATCCGGCAGGAGCACAATCTGGACAACTATTTCAAGCTCACCGAAACCCATATCCGGGAGTACGGCTCCCCCCAGATCTTCCACACCATCGGACTTGCGGAGCGCCGCTGTTACGCGGACAGGGAAGCCAACCACCAGATGAAGCTCTACACCTACAGAAGGATCATCCACAAGCTCCGGGGCAAGTACCCCAACGCGCCCCTTCTCATCGCCAGCTGGGACTTCTGCATGTACTGGAAGCCGGAGGAGATCCACGAGTTCCTCAAGGAGCTGGATCCGGTCAACACCATCATTCTGGACTATACTTCCGAAACGGACAACGAGCTCAACAACTTCACCAACTGGAACCTGATAGGCAAGTTCCCCTGGATCTTCGGGCTCTTCCACGCCTTCGAGTCCAATTCGGACATCCGGGGCTACTACGACATCACCCAGCGGCGTCTGGAAGCTGCGCGGGAAGACGCCATGTGCAAAGGGATGGTGGTCTGGCCGGAGTGCTCCCACACGGATACGCTCATGCTGGAGTATCTGGGGGCCAACTCCTGGGATCCCCGGGACGAAAACCGTCTGATCGCCTCCTTCCTGGAAAAATTCGTTTCCGACCGCTACAGCACCGATACGGCCGCCATGAAGAGGATCTGGAGAAAGTTCCTGCCCGTCATCAAAATGAAGGGCTTCGTCGGCCCCATGCAGCCCCACTCCTTCGCCATCGGGGAAAACCCCTTCCGGGTTTACGACTGTTTCAAATGGGGCGTGTACGGCACTCCCGGAGCCAAGGGGGTCTACTATCAGGAAAAGTTCGTGAACGACTTTACCGAGACCATGAAGACCGTCCCCTCCATTCTGAAAATGCTTGCCGCGCTGGATCCGGCGAAAATGGACGATTTCATGAGACGGGACGTGGTGGATATCGCCCGCTCCTGCGCGGGGAGATGTCTCCATTACGCACTCAGCCATCTGGTAAGCGCCTTCGAAAAATGGCGCAAGGACGAGGAAAAAGCGGAAACGATCCGGAACATTCTCGTTTTCGCGGACAAGACCTATGCTCTTCTTTCCGACATTCTTGCCGCCCATGAGGATTACTCCCTCTACGATACGCTGGAGGAGATGAAGAGGAAGCACCCCTGCAATCCCGACTTCGAGTACACCCTCAAGGGAAATGCGGAAAACGGCTACTGCCGCTCCTACATCTACGAGCTGGTCAAGCCCGTCTATGTGCCCGAATTCCGCATCCTTGCCAAGGCCGTGCTGACGGCTCTGGAAAAGAACGACAAACGGCCTCTCAACGCGGAGGAAAAGAAGACGGAGGCAATGGAAAAGAAGATCAGGGACGACTTCTACGACAAGACCCCTCTGGCCAAAATCAAACCCAATCACGCCAAAGCCTTCAAGGCCTTCCCCGGAACCGTGACGAAACTTGCCTGCGAACTGGAAAAATACCTTTCCGGCAAGACGAGTGCGGAAGAGGCGGATGCCTTCCTGAAAGCGGCGAAACTCTGAAAAAAGGAAAGGAAAAGTCATGAAGAAGATCAATGACCACTCCTATGTGGAAAACGCCTTCAAAAACGTCCGGGAGGTCGTGGAAAAGCAGAACGACAACATCCGCAGGGCCGCGGAAATGATGGCCGACGCCATCGCCCAGGACAAACTCATCAACGTATATGCCGGCGGCGGACACACCACCCTTGCCATGGGGGAAATGTTCTTCCGCGCCGGGGGGCTGGCCAACATCAACCCCCTCATGGAAACGGCGCTTTCCGTCTTCAATCAGGCCCTCAAGTATCTGGAACTGGAACGCACGGTCAATTTCGGGGCTTCCATCATCAAGTACTATGACATTCAGAAGGACGATCTCGTGCTGATCTTCCACAACATCGGGATCAATCCCGCAACCATCGACGCCGCCATGGAGATCAAGAAGCGGGGCGGAAAAATCATCGCCGTGGCCAGCTCCTACTGGCAGAAGGAGATGCCGCCGGATCACTTCATCCGCCACCCCTCCGGAAAAAATCTCTTCGATTTCGCCGATGTGGCCATCGATGACTACAATCCCGTGGGAGACGCCATCGTGAACGTGCCCGGACTGGATACGCCCATTGCGCCCGTTTCCAACATCGTGGACTTCACTATCGCCCATCTTCTGGAGATCGAAACGGTGAACATCTGTCTGGAACGGGGGATCGTCCCTCCGGTCTGGAACAGCGCCAACACCCCCGGCGGAGACGAAAAGAACGCCGCATATCTGCGGAAATACAAAAGCAGGATCAAATCCCTGTAAGCGTAAGAAAATGGTTTCCGCCGCCCTGAAATATGTCCCCCCGGGACGATATGAAGAGGAACTGCGTTCCGTCATGCTGGAGTGCTTTCCGGACTTCTGGCGTCCCCGGTTCGCCGCAGGCAATTTTGCCTTTCCCTACGATGTGAAAATGTTTCTCTTTTCCCTGGACGGGGAAAAGGCGGGTCAGGGGGGATTCCACCCCTGCGCCTTTGCCGCCTGCGGGAAGGTGTGGGAGACGGCGGGGCTCTGCGATGTGGGGATCCTCCCTTTCTTCCGGGGAAAAGGGTACTCGCGTCTTTTGCAGAAGGCCCTTTGCAGCAGGATCAGGAAACGGTACAACCCCCTATTCATTCCCCTGTACACCGACAAGCCCGGCGTTTATGCGGGCGAAGGGTTTACGGTCTATTCCTCCCGGCCCGACGGCGGTTTTCTCCCGGAGATCAGCGAGGAAAAGGTCCGTATTCAGGGGAAGCGGGAACGCCTGAACGCTTCCCCCCTCCCCTTGTGGGTCCTCCGCAGAAAGCCCCTCTGGAAATGCACCAATGAGGAGATGAAAAAACGCAGGATCCATTCCCTGTACTGCACGGGGCACACCTTCCCGGGAAAGTGCGTCCGCAGCGACGCCGTCTGGGATGAACTCTTCCGGGACGGAGATTCGGAATGGGTTCTGGGGGAGGACCGCTACTTTCTTTTCCGGAAAGGGAAACTTCTGGAAGCCTATACCAGCGTAAAAAGCGACAAAATCAATCTTTTTACGCCCCGGCACGGCGGACAGGACGAAAACAAGGTCATGGTGAAACTCTGCAGGAAAGAGGGCGCGAACAGGGAGGAACGGAAACTCTTCGGACTTTTGAAAAAGGGGGAGTTCGTCTTTCCCCTCACCGACGTATTCTAACGACACAACAAACTGCGGAAGATCCGCAAGGAGGTTTTTATGGATTTAAAGAAAATGAACGCGGCCCTTCAGGAACTGCGTTCCAAGTACGCCGTCTCCAACGACGGCGAGATCGCGGCAGCTCCCTGCTCCGACATGGGCGCGGGAGCCGTGCTGAAATGCTGCTGCGGAAAGACGGTCCCGCTTCTTCCCTGGAGGAAGGAAAGAAGGTTCTTCGAACTCAAGAATCTGGTGGACGGGAAGACTCTGGAAGACGTTTCCACGCTCCGTTTTTCCTGGATCGCCTCCGGGAAAAGCCTTGCCAAACTTCTCTACCGGGAACTGGATCTTTGCGAATACATCGGGGAATCCCCCATCGTTTCGCTTTTCGCCACGCTGGGCGGGGACAAGGCCGCCAACGTGATCGTGAAACTTGCCGATTCCAAGAGCTGCAGCGTGGAATGTTCCGCGGGCCTTCCCGAAGGCGCCGAGGAGATCGACAAGCATGAGATCATTGCCAGAAGAGGGATCGGCTGCGACCGGGTGGTGGATTCCCAGATCCCCATGTCCTCCATCTATGAATTTACGCAGGACGGGGAAAAGCGTTTCACCGACGTGGATACGGAACTGTACGGCTTCTCCACGGAGGAGATCTGGATCATTCGCGCCGCCTTCGAGGTGCTTTCCAAGCCGGAGCTTGCCGACGCATGGATCAAGGCGGATTCTTCCATCCGCAGGAAAGTCAACGCCGCGCTGGAAACGGAAAAGAACGGGCGCGTAGCCGTATTCGGAAAGGAGGACTGACATGAAACCCGTAAAAATCGCCATGATGTCCCTTACTCACGGACATACCCGGAAATACTATCAGACCCTGCGGGAAAACGCCAAGCTGGACTGGGTCGCCTCCTGCGCCGAGGACCAGAGGGCCAAAGAGGTCTATGAACTCTACAAGACCGGCGTGCCCTGCTATCTTTCCGCCGAGGAGATGTTCGAAAAGCATCCCGACATCGAGGCCGTGGTCCTGGCCTCCGCCAACGACCGGCATCTGGCCCAGGTGAAAGAGTGCGCCAGAAGGGGCGTGCACGTCCTTTCCATGAAGATCCCCACTTTCGATCCCGCCGAATACGACGAGATGGTTTCTGAAGTGGAAAAGGCCGGGATCGTCTGTCAGGTGGAGCTGGAAATGCACTACAATCCCGTGGTGAAGCGCCTTCAGGAGATCGTGGACAGCGGGAAACTGGGCAAGCTCCTTTCCGTGCAGGCCACCAACATCACCCTTTCCCCGGTCTGGGCGTTCCCCTGGCAGGGAAGCCCGGAGGCGAGTTACGGCAAGCGCGTGCCCCTGCGCCC
This sequence comes from Lentisphaeria bacterium, assembly GCA_017613255.1. Classification (GTDB taxonomy): domain Bacteria; phylum Verrucomicrobiota; class Lentisphaeria; order Victivallales; family UBA1829; genus RGIG5327. The sequence continues at coordinate 10,808 of JAGAEF010000321.1, read as the reverse complement.
GGGCGATCCCCGTTTCCGCGGCGGAGCGCTCTGCGACCACCCCCATATCTTCGACCTGATCCGCTGGCTCACCAAGTCCGAGTTCGATTTCGTCTATTCGGAAGTGGCTCCCAACATCCGGCCCGATCTGGAAGTGGAGGATATGATCCTTGCCAACGGCAAGATGAAAAACGGCACCGCCTTCCTCTTCGATCCCTCCTGGTCGAGAATGGAAGAACGGCTGAAAGTGCCCGGTCCCGGCTGGGAAGTCTTCCCCAAGAGAATGGAAGTCAACGTGACCATCACGGGAGAAAAGGGCGTGGTTGCCTGCGACTGCTTCGGCCCCAACGTGTATCACAACGGCGCGCCCAATGACCGCTTCACCGTCCAGTACACCTACTTCGACGAGTGGATCGGGCTCATCGACGAGTTCGTTGCCTGCATCCGGGAGCACAAGCAGCCCAAGATCAACCTGAAATGGCACAGGGGCACCATCGACGCCATGAATGCCTGCTATGCCAGCGTTCAGACCAAGGCGCCCGCCAAGGTCTGAGAGCGTCTTCCGGCTATAGTGTGCCGAAAGGAGTGCCGGGGGGCTTTTTTGCCCCCCGGTCCTATCAAAAACAAGGAGAAAATATGGAAGAAAGAGAGAAAAGGATCCTTCTCAAAAGCCTTGTCCCCGTTCCCAGGGAGATCTCTTTTGAGGATGCGCCCGACTTCGTCATACGGGAAAAGGCGCCATTGCTTCTCCGTTTCGGCGGGAAAAAGGAGCTTCTGCCCGCCGCGGAAAAGATGGTGCTCGATTCTTTCAAGGCCTTCTGGAACAGAACGGTAAAAATCAAGATCGAAACGGCCAAAAAGGGCATTCCCGTAAAGGAAGGGTACTCCATTACGGTGGAAAAATCCCTTCTGACCATCTCTTTTTCCACGCTCGAAGGGCTCCGGAACGCGCTGAAGACTCTTCGTCAGCTGGCGGAACCGGTGCGGAACAAGGCGCGCACGGAAGATTTCGCATTGGTGGCCTGCACTATAAAGGATTCTCCCGCCTTCGATTTCCGGGGCATCCATTTCTGCGTTTTCCCGGAAACCAAGCTCTTCGATCTGGAAAAGAAGGTCCGCCTTGCCGCCTACCACAAGTACAATTACGCCGTCATCGAAGTCTGGGGAGTGTTTCCCTTTGCCAGTCACCCGGAAATGTGCTGGAAGGACCGGAAAATCGATCTAACGGAACTCAAGCGCATCATCCATGTGGGCAAGGAGCTGGGGATCACCTTGTGCCCCCAGTTCAATCTTCTGGGACATGCCGCCGCCGCAAGAGGGAGCACGGGCAAGCACGCCTTCCTGGACTTTGCGCCGGAACTGCAGACATTGTTCGAGCCCGGCGGCTGGACATGGTGCCTCACCAATCCCTACACCAGACAGACTCTGGCGGATATCGTTCTGGAACTCATGGATTTCTTCGAAAATCCGCCCTACTTCCATATCGGGTGCGACGAATCCCTGGATTTCGCAAGTTGCCGCACCTGCCGGAAGAGCAACAGGGAAAAACTTCTTCTGGACCATATCACCTTCTTCGACGAGCTCATCCGTTCCCGGGGGGCAAGAGCCATCATGTGGCATGACATGCTTGTGGAGGGCGGACAGGGTACCCCCTTCGAAGGGTACATCGCCTTCGGACGGGAGGAGGACGGTCTGGGAAAACTCGTTAAACGCCTCCCCAAGGACATCATCATTGCCGACTGGCAGTACGGGTATCCCCAGGGCGCGGACGGCAAGGAGCCCCACTGGCCCACGGGAAAGGTCTTCCGGGATGCCGGGCTGGATGTGCTTGCCTGCCCGTGGCTGGAGACGCGGGGGATCGTTTCCCAGGCGGAAACGGCCGTGAAACGCAAGTATCTGGGCCTGCTGGAGACCACCTGGCACCAGACCCACAATTATCCTCAGGTCTATGCCCAGTTCACCGTTGCCGCCAACGCGGCGTGGAGGGGCGGGGGAACGAATGTCGCCCTGACCGGCCCCTGGTCCGGCTACTCCATAGCCACTCACAGGCACATGCGGGAAGTGTGTCAGGATATGGGCGTCACCCGGTACGAGGAAACCGGATTCACCGAGTATCAGGTTTTTCCGGATCCTTTCGAAAGCTGAACTATTCCGTTTCGGAAAGAACGGGGGGGGATTTTCCCCCCTTTTTTTTGCCCTCACACCTTTTTCAGGTTCAGAACCACCGTATGGACCGTTTCGGAGGATTTGCGGTCGACGGCTCCGTGGAATCCGTCCTGATTGCCGAAGTAGGCAAAGGTATCGGTCTTGTCCAGCAGGAAGGAAGGATCGGCCACCTCGCCGGAAACGCTTTTTATGCTGTCGGCGACAATCTCTCCCCCGTCGGGAGTGAGGAAGTGGACGAAACTCACTCCCGTTCCGGTGAACCCTTCCGCGGTGATCTTCAGCTGGTCCGCCGCAAAATCGGGAGGCAGGATGAAAAACCATTCGAAATGGCTTACATAGGCTTCGTACCCGTTGGCGATCTTGAAATTGCCGCTGCCTACAAAAGTCTCCTTCCCGTCTTTCACGGCGTAAAAACCGGTGATCGTGTTGCCGTAGGTGAGCGGGAGGCAGAAGACGGCCCGGCAGAGGGTATGGGGGGCGGAAAGTTTTTTCTCCAAGTCAAGAAGCGTCTTTTTCCACTGCTCCTTCCTTTCGGCGAAAACCTTCGTGACGCTCTCCTCCCGGATGCTTTTTGCCACCTTCTCCTTTCCGGCAAAGCCCTCTTCCAGTTCGGGGACGATTTCAGAAAGTTTTTCCCCGCCAATACCGTGGAGGAGCCGGTAGGCCGCCTTTTTGGAGCGGAAAGAGAGTTCCCGGCATTTGGCCTCGCAGTAGAGCTCTTCGAAGATGCGCCACTGCTGCGAATTTTCCGGGAATTTCCCCCGGTATTTCTTCAGCGTTTCCAATGCCATAAGCGTTGCGGAAAGAATGGATTCATCCGGACCGTACATGGGGAAGCGGAGAAGGGAGGAAGCGTTCTGTATCTCGTCGAAGCGGTAGCCCGCCGTCCGCAGATACCGCACGGCGGCAAGGAACTCTTCCGGCATGTCTCCAAAGACCTCTTTCACGGTGACGGCAAGAGCGTCATTCATGTTGGAGGCTTTCCCGCTTAAAAGAAGGCCTGCGGCCCCCATGGTCACGCGGGTCTGTTCCGGAGTGAAGGTGAGCTTGGGCCAGGCCGTGACGATGGCTCCGAGGGCTTTCTCCCGTACCCCGTAGGAAAAGAAGGTTTCCGAATTGACGAAAGAACAATCCGCGGGACACACGATGCAGTCGAACCCCGCCTCTCTGTACTCCTTGAGCGCATTGCGGAAGGTGGCGTTGAAGCAGTAGGAGCAGTATTCGGGCACGTTCTGGTGATACTGCCAGACGCAGATAACAATATCCTTTGCCATCCTTTCCGTGAGGGCGGGATAAAGGGGGAGAAGATCGTCCCAGATCATCATGCGTCTCCCTTTCGCCGCAAGAAGGTCATGGATGAAACTTACATGGGAGAGGACAAGATTCTGTTCGTCGTCGAAGGAACGGATCTTTTTGCGGCACTCTTCGCAGTAGCCCACGTCCAGCGCTTCGTCGAATCCGGCATGGATGTACTGGGAGGGGAAGATCTCCAGAACTTCTTCCAGGAAGGAGGCAATAAGCTTTCTCACCTTGGCGCTGGAAAGGCAGAAAACGTGCTTCTGGTTATGGTGTTCCCTTCCGTTTTCCCCGGAGCGCAACTCCGCCAATTCTTCATATTCCGGAAGGGAAAGGATCTGGTCCGCGTGGCCGAAAAGGTTGAGGCCGGGGATCACGTCGATGCCCTTTCCTGCGGCGTACTCCACAAGGAAGCGCAGGTCCTCTTTCCTGTACCCCTTCCCCTCCCCCAGAGAAAAGGCGCTGCAGGAAATCCTCTGGGCAAGATACAGGAAAAGAGTGTTGTAGCCGTGGTCGGCGATATAGTCGATATAAGAGCGAAGGTATTCGATTTTCTCCGTCTGAAGCGCAAGATACGCCTGTGCGGCGCGAATGGGAAAGAGATTGTTCATTCTTATGATCCTCAAAGTTTCGTCTTGGAATTGCGCATATTGCAGGGATAATGGCTCTTGTCCTGATTGCTGCCGAACCAGTCGGTCCCGTTGTCCGTGCGGGAGGCGGGATTGTAGCCGTTGAAGTCGATCCAGCGTTTGCCGTCCACATGGCCGTCCACCCAGCCGATGATGGTGCGCTTGTTGTGCCAGTAGCGGAAATAGTTGTCCTGATAGCTCTTGGCGCAGTTCTGGTAATGGAGGACGGAGGGCGCCATCACGCTTCCGATCTTGAAGTAGCCGTAATATTTGTCCCAGATCCAGTCTATGGGGCGTTTATAAGGATCCGAGGAGGCCCCGTTGGTGGCAAGCCCGATGCAGATGGCATAGGTGGTGAAACTGGTGGCGTCGTTCTTTTTCAGGTCGAAGGGACGGCTGCACCGCAGGAGCCTCCATTTTGCCGTCGTGCCGTTCCCGTATTCCCAGTTGGCAAGTCCGATCCCGGGGTAACGGCCCGTGGCTTTGGCATACATCATCACGAAGTTGGCATACAGGACCTCGTTGTAGGAGTTCTTCCCCCTGTTGCCGTTGTAGTTGGTGCCGATGGCCCAGTCCTTGTAGTTGCCCGCATAGAGATGGTGGAAGACGACGATCTGTTTCTGGTTGTTGGCGCAGTTGATGTTGTTGGCCATGTCCCGGGCCTTCTTCAGCGCGGGCAGAAGCATTCCCGCAAGGATGGCGATGATGGCGATGACCACCAGAAGTTCGATCAGGGTGAAACTGCGTTTTTCCGAAACGGCTCTTTTCCTCATGAGAGACTCCTTTTTTTGAATGAAATCCTTCGTCGTTTTTTCAATGCTTCAGAAATTTTTCCAGTGCGGCAAGAAGAGAGTTCCTTGCGGAACGGATCTTTTCCGGGTCCGGCGTATAGTCGGAAAAGGAACGGAAGACCGCTGCAACGATTTTTCCGCATGTCTCCGGATCCTTTTTCCGGAGAAGACGGATGAGCTCCCAGTCCTCGATCCCCTCCCGCTGGGCCTCCATGCGCAAAGATCCGTATACGGCGCCACCCGGGCCCGGATAGACGATATGGGTGTCTCCCGGCGGAAGGCAGGGAAGCGGATTGGCGTCGTCGTGAAAAGGTGCGGTAACTTCGTAAGGATCCTGATACGGGGGAAGCCCCTCTTTCGTGTAGCGGCGGTAGCGGTTCCAGCCCCAGTGGAGAAACCCCTCCGCGCCGCAGGAAGCGCACCCCCAGCCCAGCAGAAGGGAACGGGTGAGCTCCATATCGTTCAACCGGTTCAGCCAGGGACCGCCCGGATGACAGCAGGTGTAAAGCCAAAGGCGGTCCCCCAGCTTTGCCGCCTTTTGGAAATCTTCCGAAAACTCTTCATAAAGATGGATCAGCGGGCACCAGATGTCCAGGGCGCCGGAAACGGCTGGATCGCTTGCCGCATCCACAAGCGGGATGCCCGGCAGATACCGGCGCAAAGTCCCCGCAAAGATCCGGTAGGAATCCGCGTTGCAGGCGATGGGTTCGTCGGCGACATGCTGGACCCAGCGGTCCCCCAGCGCGTTTTTCCGGATGAAGCGGGAAAGGAGATTCCCCATTTGGGCAATGTCCCGGCACCCCTCCAGAGAGCGGACCGAATGCCCCGAATGGATGACCTTGAAATCCGTGGCGGTCCAGGAGCCGTCCCTTCCTCCCAGATGGCCCCCTTCCAGCCAGTATATCCCCGCATCCGTGAAGGTGCATATCCATTTTTCAAGCTCCTTTTCCAGCAGGGAAAAATGACCGTTATCCGGGTCATAGCGGAAAAAGAGCTCCAGGGGAATGAAGATCATATTTTCCCGCATGGAATACATGAGGGAAGCGTGCTCCTTTGCCTTTTTCCAGAAGGAAGGGGTCCACAAGGCGGTCTTTTCGGGAAAATCGAAATTGGCGGGATCGAGCCAGTTGGTGATCTTTACGGAATCTTTTCCCGTCCGGGGGAGCCGGACCGGGGAAACCTTCATGAAAAAAACCGTCTTCACGGTCTTTTTTCCCCCGCGGACACACAGAGTAACGGAATGAAGTCCCGCCTTTTCGTTCCGGCCGATTTCCCTGCGCAAATAGAGGACGGCCCGGGGGGAATCGGGCCGGAAAGCATTCCCGTGAACGGGACAAAGCACATCATATACCCGGAAGGGGGCATTGCGGGTGACGGACCGGGATTTGGGGACATTCTCCCCTTCCGCCCAGCCCTTTTCCCCCGTGTTCAGATTGACGCAGACATCCTTGAGGAGGAAGAAGCGGCAAGCGGGATCGGTGGTTTCCAGAAAGATCTTTTCGCCGGGAACAAGATCCGTCAGGACGAATTCGAGAGAGAACACTCCTCCCCGGGGAACGGAAAAACAGGGGGCTTCCCCTCTCTCTTTCATTTGATCCAGTTTGTCGGGATAAACCCACTCCAGCGGATCGTGCCGGAAAAGTTCCATGAGGCCTCCTGAAATCGTTGTCCGGATCGAGAGAAATCCCTACCGGAATTTGCACCAGCCGGTCTTGGTGACCGTATCGGCCTGCTGGGTAAGCCACGCGCACTGCCCCAGCGTACCTCTGGCGGGAACGGTGGTGGACCATGTGCCGCCGTAGGGATTGTAGGGACTGTTGGAAACGAAGTTTTCCACATGCCAGTCGGCATAAAGGATGTTCAGCGACTTGGGCCCGTGAACGGGCCGGACCTGATAATCGGTGGTGGCGTTGTAGTAGCCCATGGTGATGCTGGAATTCTTCGTGCTTTCCAGCATGACATACTGCTGGGAAGGCTGCACACAGCGCTTCTGGTTGGCAAGGATGTTGCCGCAGCCCACCGTCATGTAGGGATAGACGTATCCGATGCTGTGATTATTTCTGGTGTCGGAGCCATGCTCGAATTCCGGGACTCGTGCGGGGCACTGGAACACCTTGATGGTAACATATTTGAGATGGATGTAGCCCTTTGTGCTTTCTTTGGCAAGGGCGCACGCCCAGGCGTGGCTTCCCAGAGAGTAATGGGGATAGAATTCCTTGTAGTCCGAGTGGTACATGTTGAAACAGTATCCCACCTGCTTGAGATTGCTTACGCAGGCCAGTCTCCTTGCGGATTCCCGGGCCTTTTTCAGCGCGGGCAGCAGCATGCTTGCCAGAATGGCGATGATGGCGATGACTACCAGCAGTTCGATGAGGGTGAAGCGGGAACGATCTCTTTTCAGGATCCGTGCACGAAGCAAAGCGTCTTTCATATTGTCTCCTTTTTCTATAGTAAAAGAACGATCACTGCGTTAAGGTAGCACAAAGGGAGGCGAAAGTCAAGTTTCCGTACGAAAAAAAGTCCGGATTTCGCACCTCAGCGGGGGGAATTCTTCTCCTTTTCCTGCAGGGCGTCTTCTATGGCCTGCCGCGGGACAGCGCCTTCCCGCAGGATCTTCATAAAGTCTCCCTCCACGAAAACCACCGTGGAAGAGAGGGAGTCTGCCGGGATCCTCCCCCCGTCCACGGCAAGGGAAACTTCCCCTTCCAGCGCGGAAAGAGCCTCCCGGGGGGAAAGGGCCGGCGGCGTCCCGGAAAGATTGGCGCTGGTCTGGGCAAGGATCTTCCCGGAAGAAACAAGGATCTTCGAAAGAAGCGGGTGGTCCGGGATGCGGAATCCGAAGGTGCCGCCTGTTCCGTCGGGCAGGACCAGCGTGAACGGGCCGGGCATGAACTTTTCCGCAAGAAGAGAAGCCTTCTTCGAAAGAAGACAACGGGAGGGAAGATGTGCAAGATCGGGGAGAAACGCCCCCAGAAGTTTGCTTTTGTCCCGCCTTTTCAGTCGGTAGATCGCCTCCCTTGCCGCGGTGTCTTCGTAATCGCAGACCAGTCCGTACACCGTTTCCGTAGGCAGAAGCAGGACGTTCCCCCTCCCCTTCAGGGCTTCCACGCACTTTTCCACGGCAAAGGGATCGTGTTCCTCAAGAAGAAGCATGACTCCCTCCCCACGGGTCTTCCAGCTCGAATTCTCCGCTTTTCAGGATCTTTTCCACAAGCACACGCACATGCTCTTCCGGCGCGGAGGCTCCGGAAGAGATCCCCACGGCGGAGCAGGAGGCCAGCTCCGGGAGAACGAAGGTTTCCGGATCCGGCACGAGAAGGGATTTTTTTCCGCACTCCCTCACGATTTCGGCAAGCCTGCGGGAATTGGAGCTTTTTTCCGAACCCGCCACAAAGACCATATCGCACTTTTCCGCAAGGGCTTTCACCGCGTTCTGGCGGAGTTTCGTGGCATAGCACACGTCGGCGGGGATCTCCAGACGGGAAAGATCCTTCCGCAGAAGCTCCTTCATCTTGGCCACCTCGTCCGCGGACATGGTGGTCTGGGAAAGACACCCGAAAAAGGTTTCCCTTTTTTCCTTTTCCGGAAGCGCGGCAAGGAAAGCTTCCACTTCCGGAACATTCTGCAGAATCGTTACGGGAGAAGAGACCCTTCCCGCGATCCCTTCCGTTTCCCGGTGGCCCCGCTTGCCCAGAAGAAGGATAGCTAGCCCCCTTCTTTCGAAATCCTCCGCCGTGCGGTGGAGCTTCTTCACGATGGAGCAGGTGGCGTCCACGATCCTGCCGCAGATTTTTTCTGACCGCTTTTCCACATCCAGAGAGACGCCGTGGGCGCTGAAAATGAGGCAGGAGGCCCCCCGGGCCTCTTCGGGCTCCTCCACGAAAACGATCCCCTTTTCCCGCAGAGAGCGGACGATGGAATCGTTGTGGACGATTTCGTGCAGGACGCAGATCTTCCCCTTTTTCCCTTGGGAGGAAAGCACTTTTTCCACAAGGGCAAGGGCATTTTTCACCCCGGAACAGAACCCCCGTTCCGAAGCAAGAAAGAGTTTCTTTTTCCCGCTTTCCATGTTTCTTTACTCTTTCCGGAGAGTCTCTCCGGGCAGGATGCGGAAACGCTCCTCCCCCCACACGCCCCAGAGGGTCAACGCAGTGGGGTTGTACAGGATGCGGCAGTCCGCGGAAGTGACGATTTCTTTCGTGGCCTTGAGATATTCGCAGATCTCTATATTGGTGGCGTACCAGATATCCTCCTGCCCGGCCATTTTCGCGCAGAACTTTTCCATGAGATCCCAGTTGCCCTGATCCTCGAACTCATAGGAGTGGCCCCAGACGTACATCAGGAAAAGATTGCTCTTGAGCTTGAGGAAGGCCTCCCCCTTTTCCAGCAGGCCGTGGGCGTGGTGGCAGGTGGTCTGCCACTCCAGAAAGTCGTCGGGGATCCCGAAGGACCCCTCGCAGGTCCTCCGGGCGTAAGCGATGCCCAGAGAGGCAAGGAGACGGTTGGTTTCGGGACTGCGGGCCCCGTAGGCATAGGCCATGCCCCGAACGATCTTCCCGCTGATGCGTTCCAGATTTTTCCGGTCCTCCAAAATCTCCTCCACGGCGGAAAGCAGACTCAATTTGGGCATGGTCTCGTGATTGAGCCCGTGACAGGCGATCTCGTGATTTTTATAGAGTTCCCTGATCTCGCTTTCGGGAAGGCGGCGGCCTTTGCCCATGAGGCCGGAATTGAGATTGAAGGTCCCTTTCATGCCGTAACGGTCGAAGATCTCAATGAGCTTGCGGTCGTAGATGCAGCCGTCGTCGTAACTGAAGGTCAGCGCTTTTCCTCTGCCTTCCGGAAAAAGAAAGTTGAGTTTCATTTTGTTCCTTTCGATGAATCGTTCAGGAAGGACTCCCGGACCTGCGCAAGGGTCAGGAAGGGGAAGTCCGGCGCAAATTTCGAGTGCTTCCCCTTTTCCGCAGCATGAAGGCAGATGCAGGGGTGAAGAGCAATTTTGTCGTATTGGCGTTTGTCCATATCCGTGATGTCCAGACAAACGGCGATGCCCGCCCGGTCGCAGAGATCCAGAAGTTTTTCCGCCTTTTTCCCCTCACTGCCCTTCAGAAGAGTGAAATCGAAGTGGTATTTCCTGCTGAACTCGATGACCTCGGAGGTCGTGGATTCGGGGGAAAACGCGTGATAGCGGCAGGGGAGCTCTTTCCCGTTCACGGCAAGGAAAAACTTTCCCTCCCTCCGATAGAGTTCCGTCTCCCGGAGCCCCGTCATCTGCACGATAACGAAGTGGGCCCGGGCGTTCTTGTAGAAGACGGTCTTGAGTTCATACAGGGCGGGCTCCCCCAGAGAGTGGGGGTTCCAGATCAGAGGGTTGATGATCCTTACCTTCTGCCGGAAGGGGACCGTATTTTCCCCCTTTTCCACGCTTACTCTTGCGCTTTCGATCATTTCGAAGGAATCCACGAAGTAGGAGGCGATCAAGGTAGCGCTTTCCGGGGACTCCACCACCACGGAAGGGGTGATCTCCAGCAGGTTCCCGTCCCTCCGGAAATGGTGAAAGATCTCGATTTTTTCGAAAAGAGCATCGTCGGGGATCATTTTTTCTCCTTTTCCTCCCCATGGGGATTTTTGCGGATCTCGCCGACGATCCCGGAAAAACGCATTCCTTCCGTCATGGCGAACCGCCCGTCCCGGGAGCGGGGAGAGACCAGCACGGCCCCCCGGAAACCGTAGGAACACAAATATTCCACCCAGGGGAAAACATGCCCCCGGACCAGAGTCTCCCCTTTGTCCGCATCGTAATCGAAGACGAGAGAACCCGCATCGAACCCGAGGAGCCCGGCAAGAGCAAAAAGATCCGCGTCCCGGGGCAGTTCATGGGGGTGGACCGTGAGGGAAAGTTTCACATGGGGGCACATGCACTCCCGGAGGAAAGCTCCCGCCTTTT
>JAGAEF010000320.1 GCA_017613255.1 Lentisphaeria bacterium | reverse complement strand
GTCAGAGCCACTTGGCCCCCCAGGCGCCCATGTCGCTGCCGGAAGCGCTCCCCGCAAAGCGTTTCCCCTCGGCGACCTTGGCGCCGGGCGCCAGCTCCTGGAGATTTTTGGACGTCTCGCCCAGACCCGAACCGCCGCTGGTCGCGAACGGAACGAGGGTCTTTCCGGTAAAATCGTACGCTTCCACAAAGGTATCGATGATCGAGGGCTCGCGGTACCACCAGACGGGGAAGCCGATAAAGACGACATCGTACTGCCCCATATCTTCAACCTTCCCGGCAATCGCCGGACGGCAGGCGCGGTCGGCCATTTCGACAGAACTGCGGCTCGACTTGTTCATCCAGTTGAGGTCGGCGTTCGTGTACGGCTGTTCCGGCTTGATTTCGAACAGGTCAGCTTCAATCGCTTCGGCAAACCGTTTTGAAAGTTTCGCGGTCACACCGCTTGCGCTGAAATAGGCTACCAGAGCTTTTGTCATGGAAAGATTCTCCGCGGGAAAGGGTGGGGTTGTCATCTTCGAAAAACCGCCCCGCACGCAATCCGCAGAACGGGGCGGCTCCTTCATTTTAAATGACCCCGGCAGAAAAAACAACCGCCTTTCGGTGAGGCCTATTTCAGAGGCCGGCCGTTCTCGTCCTTCCCGTCTTCGAGAAAGATTTTCCGCTGCAGCTCCCGGGAAGTGCGGTTCAGAAGGTCGATCGTGCCGCAGTACCAGTATTTATGGCCGTCACGCAAAAGCGCCGCCTGATACCGGTTGTGCCAGACGTCGATATGAGCGTTCCGGTGCATATAGTCGATCGCCCTCAGGTAATTTTTCCGCTCCCCGTAACTTCTCTTCCAGATGTAGATATACTCGTGGGGACAGCCGCGCATCGTCTTGGCAAAGATAAACGTCTGCCGGCCGATCCACTCGTCGAACTGCCGATCGGACCACGCCTCGCAGGTGTCGGCGGGAGCCGGATCGGCCCGCCCGATGCCGGAAAGGGGGGCGCGCCCTTCGGGGATCCGGCTGTACTTCGGCAGGTAATCCGTGAGCCCCTGCCAGGGAAGAAAGAGGGGCGGGGCCAGCAGTCCGGCAAGGGAAAACCAGTAGGTCAGATCGTCCCAATCGCACCGGTCCATCAGCTCCGCGGAAATCGGCTGAGCGAACAGTTTTAAGAAATCGGCCGGAAGAATCCAGACAAGCGCCTGTTCCCCCGCCGCATCGGTCAGGATAACCAGACGCTTTTCCGACTCCGCCCGCTCGATCGCGCTCTCGATTTCAAAGTCTTCCGCAGGGATCAGGCCCGGGGAAAACATCACCGCCGTTTTCCCCTCGTAATACGAGTCTAAAAACGCCTGATGCCGCCGCTTGTGCAGATTGCAGTGATAGTCGAAAAACGGATCATCGAAGGGGGGAGGAATGAACCCGGGAAAATGAGTCTGGTAAATCCGCAGCCGGTACTCCCGCGGCTGATTCCGCCGCCACAGCTCGTATGCCTTGCACTGATCCGGCATCCGGTTGAATTCCGCCGGGCGGAGATCGGGATAGCGTTCCCGGTCAAAGGAAGGGAGGCGGGAATAGTCCCGCTGGTTTTCCCAATGCCACAAAAGATTGATCGTTTTCTTTTCCATTGTCGTCTGCCTCTGCTTTCTGTTTTGTGAGTAAGTGATCGTCAATGACCGTTCGTTTTGAGATTGAATGTGTGAAATGGTTTGCGGCTTTCCGTCAACACAGAAACAGCATGTGCCCGGCGGAGTTTCAGCCCCGCCCGGGCGATACGCGCCGGCTCCCTCCTTTGGATATCAGGAAGAGGTCCCGGTGATTTCCTGCAGCAGCGCCGTGATGATGCCGCGGGCATGCCCGGCGATTTTTTGGGGATCCTGATTCTCCCCGCCGGACAGGCTGAAGGGGAGGACGTAATAGTCCCCTTCGCTGCGGGAAAAATACCGGAATCCCATTCCGGTTAAGAATTGGAAGGTACACGCATCGTCGCGGCGGAACAGGGGTGTGGAATATCGCGCGCGCAGTTCGCCGGTGATCCCCTCTTTTTGAAGCTTGCCGGCCTTCGCATTGAGGATTTTGATCTCCAGGAAGAAAGGGCTGGTAATCCCGTCTTCCCATTCCGTTTCGCCGTAGTAGAGCGGCATCGCGCCCCAGGAAAAATTGCCCAGCAGTTCGGCGCGGTATTCGCCGCGGCATCCCGTCGGCGCGGATTCCTCTTTGATGAGGGAAAAATGGGGAGAGCCGTCGCCGCGGCGGAATTCCTGAAAAATCTTGTGGGAAGCCTCGCCCGCCGCCAAAACTTCGGACTTCGTAAAATCGAGTCTCCTCGTTTTGACGTCGAGCGTCGCGCTCATCTCGTCGATCAGGGCCAGTTGCCTCTTCGTGACCTCATCGTTCCGGCGAAACCGCTCGAGAAGCTGTTTCATATCGACAGAGACGTAACGGATGCCCCCGATATCATACGCGATCTTGACCCCGTTCTCGGAAAAGATCTCGGTCTTGGCGACCTTTTCGATATACTGGTCCGCATAATCCCCGAGTGTGAAAAAGCAAATGATCCTCTCCTTTTCCCCGATCTCCTTTTCCCGCACGCCGTCGACAAACTTGGCGATCTCTTCCGCAACATCTTCCTGATAAGCATCGGGACAGGGGCCGAAACTGGACGCCTGACGGAGAAGGATGAGAGATTCCCCTTTTTCTCCGAGAATGAAGTCGGGATAACCGCGGAGCCTGTTGACGGGAAGAATGGGAAGCTGCTTGAAATCAAACTCTTCCGGATCCCCGGACTCGGAACCGACAAATTCCAGGAAATCCTGACGCAGAGATTCCGCGCTGAGGAGTTCCCAGAATCCCTGATGAAGGTTCTGCTCTTCGAATGACGGAAACCGATGGCCGTGACTTTTTTTCAATGGCATTCTCCTGACTGTTTGATATGACGCGCCGCACTTCCGAATTCCCGCAATTCAGAAACGCCGGCGATGATGAACCTCAAAGATGGACCTGCGGACGAAAGCCCTGAGACATTTCCGACGATTCTCACGTCTTAATTTTATTTATTGTCTGTAAATATGTAACCTTAACAATTTATTTCTTTCTATAATAACAGAAAAAATTTTTTGTTCAATACCCTTCCTGTAAAAATTTTATTTATCATAGATTCTATTTTTTGAACGGCTTCGAAGGGAACCCGGGACTTTGAAACCTCCCGGATGCCTTCCCCTACTGATAAAGGTGAACTGGATCACTTGTCAAATCACCCGTTCTCCATCCCTCCGCTTGAACCGATCGTTCGCGGACAGGCGCCCCCCGTTTCCGCCTCACGCCATATTGAAAAACGGCCCTTAAAAAGTCCGGAGAGAAAACAGCGAAAAGATCCCCTTTTCCCGTAACGGGGAGTTCACAAACGAAAAGCGGGAAATCGTTAATGAGGGAAACGCGGCGGATTTTCCGCCGGGTATCAAAAGAGCCGCAGGACTTTCGCCCTGCGGCTCTCGGAAGAAAGGAATGGACTCAAAGCCGAAGCTTTAAGCTCTGCTCTTTACTCGGCAAAGGTCGGGCTTTCGGGCAGATCGGAAGGGACCGGAGCAGATGCCGGAACCGCATCCGAAGAAGCCGCGGCGGCC
>JAGAEF010000319.1 GCA_017613255.1 Lentisphaeria bacterium | reverse complement strand
CCGGCTGGAACATCCGGTGTGTTTTTTCGCTCTGCGTTCCCCAGCCCCTGCCTATTCGGCCTATTGCGGCCCATAAGGCCTATTCCCCAGCCCCGGCTGGCCCATCCGCCGTGTTTTTTCGCTCTGCGTTCCCCAGCCCCGGCTGGCCCATCCGCCGTGTTTTTTCGCTCTGCGTCCCCGCCGCCACTGCCTATTCGGCCTATTACGGCCTATAAGGCCTATTCCCCAGCCCGAGCTGGCCCATCCGGTGTGTTTTTTCGCTCTGCGTTCCCCAGCCCCGACTGGCCCATCCGCCGTGTTTTTTCGCTCTGCGTTCCCTAGCCCGAGCTGGCCCATCCGCCGTGTTTTTTCGCTCTGCGTTCCCTAGCCCGAGCTGGCCCATCCGCCGTGTTTTTTCCGCCGGCCCTCTCTTGCGACTGGAAACTGAAAACTGGAAACTGGAAACTTCAATCTTGTGCCTTTTTTCCTTTCCCCCCTTGTTTTTTCCGCGTTTACGGATATAATATACATTCAAGACAAATCGAAGCCAAAAAAGGAGAAATACTCATGCGGAAAAATTTTGCGAAAAAACGGAAAACATTCACCCTCATCGAACTCCTCGTGGTCATCGCCATCATCGCCATTCTGGCGGGGATGCTGCTTCCTGCCTTGAAGAAGGCGCGGGAAAAGGCCCGGCAGATCCAGTGCGCCGGCAATCAGAGGCAGGTCGGGATGGTGTTCCAGTTCTACCTTTCCGACTACAAGGACTATTATCCCCCCTACAACCTTTTCGGCCAGAGCTGGGTATGGGGACTTACCAAAGTGACGAACCTTGCCGCCGACAACAATCAGAGAAAAAAACTGGGTTATGCCCCCGCCAATGTCTTCCGGTGTCCCTCGGTCGTCGCTCTGGATCCCGCGAACAAAACCTCGGATCACGGCACCGGGTACGTCTATCCCTACATGACGCTGGGGAGCGGTTTCTACCTCATGAACATCAAACGGTGTACGGAACCTTCCAAACAGTATGTGGTGCTGGAAACCACCAACAGCACCAACATCACCTACGGCTATTACAGCTCCAGTACCGTGTATCAAACCAAGCCCACTCACAGCATCAAGTCGCTGAATATCCTCTTCTCCGACTGGCACGTGGAAAACTTCACCGCCAACAATCCTCTCAATCCCTACGGCGGCACATGGTCCGGCACGGTTCCCGCAAAAGGGACGCTGGGCCAGTGCGCCTGGGCGGTTCAGCAGGCCGATCCCAATACCAAGACCGGCTGGTGCAAGTTCAAATGATCTTCTGATCCCAAACACGATACAAAGGAAAAATCATGAAAAGCAAAGCGGTACTGCTGAGCTCGCTCGTCGCTCTTCTCCCCCTTCTTTCTCCGGGATTCGATCTTGTGAAGGACGGGAAGGCGGCGGAGATCGTCCTGCCGGAAAAGCCCCACCCCAGCACCCTCCTTGCGGCACAGGAGCTTGCCGATTACACGGAAAAGGTCACGGGGAAAAAGCCCGCCGTGGTCAAAGGGAAGAGTTCCGCTTCCGCAAAAGTTTTCATCGGGACATTGGACACCTTGAAGGATATTCCCGCCTCTGCGGTCAAGGCGCTGAAAGAGGCAAAGCAGGATGAAGCCCATTTCATCTGTGCAAAGGGAAATGCTTTGTACATCATCGGGAAACAGGAAGTGGCGGACCTTTACGCAACGTACCAGTTCATTGAGGATAAGCTGGGCGTGAGGTACCTGAACTTCCCCGACAAGGTGGACGAGGGCGAATATGTGCCCAAGAAAGCGCAAATCTCCTTCCCGGATTACGAAAAGTTCCGGGAACCCGCCTTTGCCGTCCGCAGGATCGATCAGGGCGCTTCCTTCGGGAGCGTGATCCCCGTCCGGAGCAAGATCTGGGCGAACCGCAACGGCTATCAGACCCCCGCCCCCTACGGGACCAGGATCCCCTATGAAAAACCCGAATCGGAGAGATGCAAGTTCTATTCCGCCCGCATCCCCCGGTCGCAGAACGCCGTCTGCTTCGGCGGCCACATGACCTTCAGCGCGCCCATGCCCGCCAAGACCACCTTCGATAAGCATCCCGAGTATTTTGCTCTCATCGACGGCAAACGGGTCAAGGGCCAGCAGTACTGCATCTCCAATCCGGAGGTGCGCAAAAACGTGGCGGACTTCATCATCCGCGCGCTGGACGCCCACGGCGGCAAAGGCGCCTATCTTTTCGGCATGGTGGACGTGAACGGCGGCTGGTGCGAATGTCCCGAGTGCAAAAAGCTGGACGGAAGCGACACCACCGCCCGGGGCTTCCAGAACGTTTCCACCCGCTTCTTCAAGACGGTGCGGGCGATTGCGGAAATGGTCTATGCCAAATATCCGGACGCGGACTTGCGGGTCTGGGCGTACCACACCTACCGGGAACTCCCCGACGGGGTGACGATCCATCCCAAAATGAAAGTGCAGTACTGCCCCCACGGACGCTGTTACGGACACGCTCTGGACGACCCCAACTGCCCCAAGAACGTCTCCCTGTACAAACTTCTTCTGGGCTGGCTCAAGCTTGCCCCGGGCAGGATCTACACCTATGACTATTTCATGAGCTCCCACGCCTACTACTGCTGCGAGGAGCTGGTGCAGGCAAAGGATCTCGTGCTGTACAATAAGCTGGGCCTTATCGGCTACAAGGAGGAAGGGTGCTTCCCGGACAGCAAGTTCTATCCCCCCCGGAAGAACGATATCAGGGGCGACTGGAAGCCCTCCAACTGGCAGTGGTCCTACACCACGGCCAAACTGCTGTGGGATCCGGATCAGGACCTGAACAAACTTCTGGACGAGGTGGAGTCTCTCTACTACGGCAAAGCCTATCCCGCCATGAAGAAATATCACGCTCTGCGGCGGAAACTCTGGAGTGCCACGCCCCAGTGTTTCGGCTATCCTCACGGAGACGGCAGGGTGGCCTATGTCCTCAACGTGCCCGGTTCCAAGGAGGAGCTGACCCGACTTCTGGACGAGGCGGAAAAACTGGCGGAAGGGGACAAACGCCTTCTGCACCGCATCGGCAAGGACCGCCACTATCTCACGGACTACTGGATCAAGCCCAACGACAAGCTCAAAGAGACGGCAACCAAAGTCATGCGCGCCCCCACGGCCGCATCCAAGGTGGTAATCGACGGCGACGGCAGCGACCCCGCCTGGGTGGGGGCTTATTACCTGACGGACGGCCTCAAGCAAACCTTTACCCAGGAGAAAAAGGATATTCCCGCCGCCTTGCAGACCACGCTGGGGATTTTGTCGGACAGCGACAATCTCTATTTCCTCGTCACGGCAAAGGAACCCCGTCCGGACAAGATGAAAGTGGACGATCAGACGGGTTCCGCCGTCTGGGGCAAGGACGGGATCGAGCTTTTCCTCTATCCCCCCACGGCCGCCAACAGCTACTATCATCTGGGGATCAACCCCAACGGGACCTTCTGCGACGCGCTGAACAACGATGCGGAAGGAAAGAATTTCAACATCCCCGTGGAGGTGAAAACGAAGATCCACAAAGACCGCTACGTCATCGAGGCCCGGGTCCCGCTTGCAAAGCTGAAAAAGCCGGAACGCGGGGAGATCTGGC
Source organism: Lentisphaeria bacterium (assembly GCA_017613255.1). Classification (GTDB taxonomy): domain Bacteria; phylum Verrucomicrobiota; class Lentisphaeria; order Victivallales; family UBA1829; genus RGIG5327. The sequence goes on along the minus strand of JAGAEF010000319.1, from coordinate 10,228 downwards.
GCATCTTCTTTGCCCGGAACCGCAAGGTGGATGATGAACTCACTCCCGGGAAAGAGACCTACAGCGGACATTTTTCGCTGGACGGGAGCAACTACCACAACACGGCCGCCTACCGCCCGCTGGAGATCGGAACCCCTCACCTGCGCAACGGTTCCTTCGAGGATCTGGATAAGAACGGCAAGCCCAAATTCTGGATCCTGCGGCAGAAGGCCGAGGTGGCCAAGACCGGGAACGGCAATGTTCTCAAGCTCGGCAAGGGGGAGGCCTATCATCTTCTCTACTACGGGGATCTGCACCAGAGCCCCGCGGAAAGGAAGATCTCCTTTTCGCTCACGGCGTCCGGCAAAGGGAAAATGTACGTTTATTTCGTCCGGTACACCGATACCCGGGATCCCAAGGCGAAAAACGGGTACGTCCGCAAGATCCAGAAAAGAGTCCCTGAAGACACGTTTTCCTTTACTCTCGCGGAAAATCCCAAGGTGTTTTCCGGCGAATACACCATCCGGGCCAATGAGTGGGTGGGGCTGTTCATCAGCGGTGCGGACGCCGTCGTGGACGATGTTTTCGTGCGTCTGGTGAAGTGACTGCGGTACTCATGTCTTTTCGGAGGATCGACGTTTATGTGCCGGAAACCCACGTGGAAGCGGTCAAACAGGCCATGTTCCGCGCAGGCGCCGGCACGCTCGGGCTGTATGCGGACTGCTGTTTCCAGTTCCCCGGAGAGGGCCAGTTCCGTCCTCTTCCCGGCTCGAACCCCTTTCTGGGAAGCGCCGGGAATACGGAACGGGTACGGGAATGGAAGCTGGAAATGATCTGTCCGGAAGAAAAGATCCGGGATGTGATCGCCGCATTGCGGAAAGCCCACCCCTACGAGACCCCCGCCTTCCAGCACTGGAAAGTGGAAATGGAATAGAGCATGAATTTTGCCGCGCAGCCGCAGCGCCGTTTCCGGCAGGCCGCCGCCGAAAGGGTCACTCTTCCATTTCCTCTTCATCCGTTTCCACGGTATTGTATTGGATCTCCGCCTCATTCTGATCGGCGTCCGGTCCCGACTCCTCCTCCGCATTTGTGACGTAGGTATAGACTTTGGCAAACCTTGCGGCAGCCGCATAGATGAGTTTTTCGTCGGTTCCGGCGGGAACACAGAGCCAGGTCCGCTTGAAGGTCTGACCGTGAAACCTTTCCGGAAGTTTTTCGCCGTGCTCCAGCACGATCATTTCGAATCCTTTTTCAGCGGCAGTTTTTTCCAGTTCAGGGATGGTAAAAGCCATGATTTGTCCTTTCTTTTTTGCAATGACAACCCATCGGCGGGAAAAGCCGATGGGGATCCGGACATGCCCGAAAAAGATATGCCCGGCAAGACAATGAATTATATGTTGGTAAACCGCATGCGAACAGCCTGGATCCCGCCGGGCGTATTGGCGTAAAGGGTGCCGAAATCCCCTTTGGACCAGTGTTCGGAGGTGAATTTTCGGTATTCGGTATTTTTGAAGAACGCCCAGAATTCATCCATGGTTTTGTAAGGCCAATTTGCCGTAGAGGTGATTTTGCCGTTTTTGCCGAGTTTCGGCGTATTGAAAACCGCAACGGCTGCCGGACCTTTGCTGTATCTGCCCGATTTGTAGTCACAGGCGGAGACATGATACATTTCCAGAACAAGAGGCTGCCCCGGGAAAAAATCTCTTCCGGCCCGCAGGGATTTGAGATCATCGGAGCACCAGTCATCATAGATTGGTTCGACCTCCCACCCACACATGTGTTCCCAGAAAAAGTAGTGATTTTTCATGGTGTTTTTCCTTTTTTGAAGTTCAGGGTTGTTGGATAATAACAGAAGGACGAAAAGAGTAAAGCGGGAGAAAAAACTTTACTTTCGTTTCACTCCTGTTATTATGCGGGAATAACACAACAACAGGAAATCAGTTATGAAAACCGTTTTGCCGGACACGCCTTGCGCCCGGATGAGGACGCAATCAAAGCGCTTCCTGAGCCGGGCAGCGGATAGCTTGTATTTCTCATTCGCCGTGATATAGTAACATCATGAATGTTTTCATCCGGAAATAATAACTAAAAGGAGTTCGAATGAGCGTAGAGGAATACATCGGAAAATGGAATGAGATTCTGCGGAAAAAGGGAAAGGTCAAATACAAGCTTGTCGACGGGGAGCTGTGTGAGTTCGGCTGTTACAGCAGGCAGTCCGGCTCCGGCCTGCCCGGAATCTTCGAGGAAAACGGGTGGATTGTAAGAAAAGAGGAAAAGGGTTCGAAATCCGCAAAAGCATCTTTTTTTGAAGTCATAGCGAAAAACAATGGCGGGAGGGAATTCAAATTCCTTCTGAGGAGGACGCCCAATTATCTGCTCATCAAGCCTTACTCGGAAGACGGGGTGAATCATGGCGGGAAGGAACTCTTGCCGCGTTTTCATGAAGACGTCGAGGAGAGCGGGATCGACAAACTTTTTTGTGAGGCCTTTCCCGTTTCCGCCCCCGTGCAGAGGAATAATGGCGGTTCAACGCAGGGGTCGGGAGACAAAGGGAAAACTCCGCACAAAAACTGGAAGGACGACAAGCTCAACAACCGGGAGAAGGATTTCATCCTGTGCGATGACCGTGTCGTAAGTTCGAAAATGATCTTGGACATATTGAAGGAAGTTTTTCCCGTGAATATCAGCGGCATCCTTGAGGAGCGCTGCGAAAAGATGCGTCTCAATTATCTGAAGAAAGAATGGACCGCAGAGGACTGGAGACAAGGCGGGCTTGGCATCGAAGACGGTGGAAAATACAAAGACGCTCTGCTGCGCGTGCCGACGGATGGTTGGGGTGATGAATTTGCGGTCTGCAATCTGGGGCATGATCTGCCGGTATGGTGTTACTACCGCGATAAATGTCCCGACCTGCAAACGGCAACAAGGATCATGATCGTTTCTCAGGACCCCAAGCGCAGTGGCCACAATGCTGGCCAGCTGCTTTTGTCTTCGCCGTGGGCACTGCATTCCCGCAGCTATCTGCGCGACAAGCTGCCTCAACATATTCTGCACGAACTGCTTGAGCGCCGTGCGATCGTGTATATGACCGATTTTTGCAAACTGTATGCCACGAAGGAGGTCAACGACAAGGAGAACATTTTCGCAGGAAAAGACGGGTTCCTGATAAAAATGAAAGAGATTTTGAACCGTGAAATACAGGCATTTAAGCCGAATCACATGATTACGTTCGGAAATATGGTCGCCCAAGCTTTATTCGATGAAGGTGTCGACGGCGACTTGAAGAGACCGAAAAAAGCCGAATATAAAGGATGTGAGTGTCGGATCGCCTACCATCCGGGATACGTTGAGCGTATTATGCGCAGCAATATGTGCGACGGGGTAAATTACTTTCTGGAAGGATTGTTTCCCGATCCGGCGTGAAAGCGCCGCTTTTTCCAGTGTGACGGCGTCCTCCCGCCTTTCTTTTTCAGCACAATCCATACTTCGCGATATAGGCGATGCAGAAAAGCATCAGCAGGGGAAAACAATGTATTCGATCAGATCTGCCGGCACGTTTCCCGGTACATTCGCAAGATCGGCAGGCAGGGCGAACGCTCCCGAAGCCGCCAGAGCGATCAAAACACCGTTTTTCCTCCTCAGATTTTGAAAAACAGCCTTAAGGCAACGATCCCGTACCAGACGAAAAAGAGAAAAAGAAATGTCAGAAGCAGCATGGGCGCGGCCGCTTTCAGCGCGCGGAAGAAATCCGGCGGAAAGATGTACCAGGCAACGACCGCCAGAACGGTGAATCCCAAAAAACCTTTCATTGCGCCTTCCCCCCGACAGCGGAACGGGGGACCTTTGCCCCCGGCCATGGGTTCATGAAGGAAGCGTGTCTGCAGACGCGCTGAAAACCGTAGAACGGTGCGGAAGCATAAAAATGTTCCGCGCTTTTCGCGTGGCGGAAGGCAAGGAGAAATCCCGCCACGACATACCGTTTTCGGGCGTAACGGGGGCAATGCCTTTTCAATTTTGCCAGGATTGCCGGAATGCTGCCGCATTGGGATTGCAGCAGACTTTTCCGCCATGCCTTGAGGGTCCGCTCCGCCCTGAGAAGGGCATCCGGGCAGGAATCGGCTTCAACGGGCGAAAACCGGGAAAAGTTTTCCTCAATGAACCGGAAATGGATCGGATCCATGCCCTTTTTCCCGGTGTTCAGCAAATGTTTTGCCAGAAGGAATGTTGTGTCGACTCCCCCCTTGAGTTTGTGTTCTTCCGTTCTTTTCCGCCCAATTGCGGCCCGTATGCCGTTGTTTTCCTCTTTGTTCACAGGCAGGTTCCTCCCCAGAAAGTTTTTTCCGATAATAACGGAAAGACGCGTAAAGTTAACGATGGGGTGCGTGGGAAAAGACACAAGAGGGGAACGCAAAACGAAAAAACACGGGGAAGCTGGAGACTTCCGCCGTGTTTTTCCGCCATTCCCTTCTTGAGACTTGCGTCTTGCGACTTGAGACTTCCGAAGCCTTATTTCAGTCCCATGAATTTTGCCGCATTGTTGTAGAAAACGTCTTCCAGCTGGGAATCGTCGAGGCCGCAGGAGAGGACGCGCTGGATCTCCACGGAAGGATGGTGGAAGGGGGAATCGATCCCGAACATCACCCGTTCCGAGCCTACGCTCAAATAGGCGTTCCGGATCTGACAGCCCATGGGCATGCCGGAAACTTCCAGGAAGAGATTGTCGAAGGTTTTGGCCATGGTGATGCTCCCATCGATGTACACGCCGTGCCCGTGCCCCATATGGATCATCACGATGGGAATATCCCTGTGGCGTTTGGCCAGAAGCCCGATCTGCCACGGCAGGGAGAAGGGCGGGTGGCCGCAGTGGATGAAGACCGGTTTCCCATACTTGCGGGCGATCTCCATAATGGGATCCACCGCCGGAGAATCCGCCGTGAAGCCGTCGAAAAGGGGCTGCATCTTGACTCCGGCAAAGCGGTAGTCCCGCAGATAGTGTTCCAGATCCTCGTACGCGGGAACGCCCAGATTGGCGTTCACCCAGTAGAGGGGGATCACTTCCGAAGGCATCTTCCGGTACGTTTCCAGCAGTTCGCCGTTCAATGTGGCCGCCGCCGGACAAAGAATGGTTTTCTCTATGTTGTACTCCTCCATCTGCGCTTTCAGCATGGAGGAGTCGAAATTCACGTCGAAGGGACTGCCGAATCTCCCGATATGGGAGTGGGCGTCGATCTTTTTGAACCGGGCAAAAGGATTATCCATCTTTCTCTCCTTTCCATCGTTCCGCTTCCGATCCCGGGAGCAAAAGGGGGCGGGACGCTTCTGTCCCGTCCCCGGTATGACTGGCACTTACTCTATGGTCTTGACGTCCAGAAGGAGCTGTTCGAATCCCAGGTTGCGGATGGGGTGATCCTTTCCGGAGGAGACCTTGTCCACGACTTCGCCGATCTTTTTGCGTTCCTCTTCCGGAGCCTTGTCGAAGGGGCCGGAGATCTCCGCGCGGGCGATCAGGATGAGCTCCGAATGACGGGTGGTTTCCGTTTCCGTGGAAAAGACCCAGCCCAGCACCGGAAGATCCTTCAGGAGGGGGATTCCCGCCACGCTGCGGATCACGTTGGTGCGCTTGATCCCGCCGATGACGAAATCCTTCCCTTCATTGCCGATGTGCACTTCGGTTTCGAAGGCGGACTTGTTCAGCCGGGGGGTCCCGTTGCTGTTCCAGCCCAGAAGGCTCGTCCCGGTCACCTTGACGGGCAGAATGGAGGCCTTGCCCGTGACCACCGGAGTCACATCCAGTTCGAACTTGAATCCATCGGCGGCCTTGGTGTGCTGGGTATTGCCGTGATGAAGGGGCAGATCCGCGCCCTCGGGCAGTTTGTTTCTGCCCGGGATGATCTTGTCGTTGAGCGTGGTATCCGGAATGGGGGTCTGTTCCTCATAGAAAAGCCCGGTGCCCACGGAAACCACCGACTGGCGGCGGTTCTTGGCCACGATCACGCCCTGGGTAACGACTTTTGCCCGCCCCGTGGAGGTGAGGAAGTCGAAGTACTTGGTGTTCCACTTGGGGTTGAAGTTGAAAAAGTCGGTACGGCTGGAGTGGGTGCCGTCGATGCCCGCGGCAAAGGTGGACGCCCAGTTGTTCCGGTAGCGCCCGCCTGCGGAAAAGAGGTCCACGCCGTTGTTGTTCTTCCAGCTCTGGAAATCCACGCCCAGCTTGTCGTCGTTTTCCGTGCTGACTTCCAGCAGCTGGTAGGTGAGACGGATCTCGGGCATGGGGCGGTCGTACTCCTCCAGCTGTCTGCGGATGTTGTCCCAGCTCCAGGGCGGCGCGGCCACGAAGAGCGCGTTCAGGCCGCCGTCCACCACAAGGGCGTCGGTTCCGCCGGTGAACTCCACGTCATTGCCCGCGACCGCGGCTCCCACGTTTTTGACCATCTCCTTGAGGTTCGCCGCGGCGTTGACCTTGGGGAAATAGATGAATTTGGGCCGGCCGCTGGAATAGGCGATTTTCGGCTGATCCAGCTTGGCGACGATCTCGTCGATGCTTTCGCCCTTGCCGTCTTTCCGGAAGCGGTAATCTTCGGCGGAGACCAGCAGGACGCCGCGGCCGTCATTGAACTTGACGGCATCCACCTGCACCGGGTTGCCGTTGATCTTCGTACCCTTGACCACGCTGAGCAGATAGCCGCGCAGAGCGTAGGGTTCCGCATGTTTCAGCGTGTAGAGTTTGGTGATGACCACCGGATCGGTGTTGGACCTTACGAAACGGACCGTTTTGTCCGAAGGCTTGATGTCCACGCGCAGCTGGGTCTGCACCGTGCTGCTGCCGTATCCGGCGGTGGGAACGTTGGCATTGGCCTTGACCGAGCCGGGAATACCTTTGGGTGTCACCGTGATCTCCTGCTGCGCCCAGAGCGGGAGAGCAAGCGCCGCGGCGGAAAAAAGAATGGTCTTTATGGTGTTCATAAGTTTTTATTCCTTTTGCTGAAGTTTTTACAGTGCGGAAACGACTTCTTTGCTGACGGCCTTGGGCGGCTTGGCGTTGGGATGCACCAGATTCGCTTCGGCGGTCACGATGATATAGGTCTTTTCCCGGATGGAGGTGGTGGTCCCGAAGAGGTACTTGAGGATGGGGATCTTGACCAGAAGGGGGATCCCGATGGTCTGTTCCACATCCTGTTCCCGCACATAGCTTGCCAGAAGTTTTTCCGTCTTGAAGCCCAAAGTAAGTTCGCCGGAAACCGTGCTGGCGTTGCCCAGCTCGTCGCCCCGGTTGCTCTTTTCCGTCACCGTCCGGGAGTGGAGGGTGTAGGCAAAGACCACTCCGCCGTTGTTTTTGGCGTAGAAGGCTTCCGTGGAGGGGATCTGTCCGGAAACCTTGGTCTCGTCGGCGGAAGCCCCGAAGCAGATCACCGGATTGATGACGCTGAGAGAAAGCGTGCTTTCTCCGCTCTCCTCCACGCTGCTCTTGTCGTCCTCGTCCTTGCGGATGTTTTCGTAGCCGGGGGTCAGCGTGGCGCTGTAGATTTTCGGCAGATGGGTATTGAGGGCGGCATTGTCATAGACGGCCGTGTTCACGAAGGTGAGGTCGGCGTGGGCGGCAAGTTTGGCGTTGCCGGACTGCTGAAGAAGCCGCACGAAACTCAAGTCGAACTGGGGCGCGGTGAGAAATGCGCCGTAACCCCAGGAGGAGGAGAAGTTTTTCGTGAGGTCGACCAGTTTGTACGCTCCGCTGAGGAACTGGCGGATCGCTTCGTTGGAAAAGATCTTTCCTCCGTTGAACCCGGCGGAAAAGATATCCACGCCCGGACCGTTCTTCCAGGCCAGATAGTCCAGTCCGATGTCCCGCAGTTTGCTTTCCCGGACCTCATAGTAGTTGAGGCGCAGATTCACCTGCGGCACGGGCCGGTCCAGATATTTGACCCAGGCCAGAGTGGCCAGCGCCGATTCCCGGTCGTCCTTCCAGTAGATGGTGTTGGTGTCCTTGTTCAGGTACGCCCATCCCTCCGGAGTCTTGAGCGTGCCTTCGTTGATGATGCGCACGATGTCCTCCGCCGCCCGGTAGGAGGGGATATAGGTGATGCGGGTGATCCCGGTGCCTTCGATGATGGAGCCGCTTTTGCCCGGCTTGCCCGGCTTGTCCAGTCCGGCGATGAGTTCATCCACATGGGGGATGAAATCCTCTCCCGTGGAGACGATGATCATGTTCCGCTTGGCCTGGGGGTAGTTCACCCGTTCCACCGTGGAGCTGGCGCTGTAGCGTTTGACCGCCGCCTGGACGAAGGGGCGGATCTCGGTAGCCTTCAGGTTTTTGAGTTCATACACCTTGCTGACGATGCGGATCTGGTCGTCGTCCTGAAGCAGACGGATGGTCCGGATGTTTTCCTCCTGCTCCGCTCCGTGGAGGAACGGGAGAAGTCCGGTGATCCCGGCCGCCAGAACGAGGGCGGAGGCGATTTTTGTTTTCTTCATGCTGATTTCCTTTTGATGAGGGGTTTTTATCTGTTGAAAAGCTGTTTTATTCCGTTGTGCGCCGCATACAACATCGCATCGGGAACGCCGGAAGATCCCCGGACAGAGCGAAACGGCTCCGGGGGGAAGTCTGTCTGTTCATCTCTGCTGTTCTCCTTCTCATTTTTGTTTAACACTACCGAAAAGGTAATGTTTGTTTCCGATGAAACGGTCCGCAGAATTTTCTGCGATTTCCTCTAATATACACCCGGAAATTGCCTTGTCAAGTCAAAAATACCACAAAAACAGTAGATTTTTTGAAAAAAGTTGTTTTTCCGCCGGAAAAGACCCAGATAGGGGAACGCAGGGCGAAAAGACACATCGGGTGTTCCAGCCCGCTGGGGAAACAGGAAATACTATGAACAGTGCCGCCCCTGCCTATTCGGCCTATTACGGCCTATTTGGCCTATTCCCCAGCCCCGGCTGGAAACATCGGCCGTGTTTTTTCGCTCTGCGTCTTCTTGCTACTTGCGACTTGAAGCCTGAAGCTTGAGACTTCCTGTGTCTTTTCGCCTACTTCTGCCCGTAATAGGCATTGGCGCCGTGCTTGCGCTCGTAATGCTTCCGGATCAGGGAATCCTTCAGCGGCGGCAGGCCGGGGCGAAGCTGTTCCGTGAGAAACGCCATTTTGCACAGCTCTTCCAGCAGTTCGGCGTGATCCAGAGCCTCCTGTCCGTTTCTGCCCCAGGCAAAGGGACCGTGGCCCGCCACCAGAACCATCTGCACTTCGGCGGGATCCAGTTTTTTCCGGGAAAAGGTCTGCACGATCTGAAGACCCGTTTCCACCTCGTAATTTCCCCCGATGCGGTCGTCTTCCATAAAATCCGTACAGGGAATGGGAACATTCATCACGTCGGCGTGGGTGGTCCCGTAAAGGGGGACGTCCCGGGCGCTCTGCGCCCATGCGGAAGCAAAGGTGCTGTGGGTGTGCACGATCCCGGATATGCCCGGAAAGTTCCGGTAGAGCACCAGATGGGTCTCCGTATCGCTGGAGGGGCGCGTAGTCCCGGCAACGGTTTTCCCGTCCTCCAGACGCAGGACGGGGATATCCTCCTCCTTCAGGAGGCTGTAGGCTATTCCGGAAGGCTTGATGGCCATAAGGCCCCGCTCCCGGTCCAGAATGCTTACGTTGCCGAATGTCTGCTTGATGAGCCCGGACGAGGCAAGAAGCATATTGAGCTGGAAGCACTGCTTCCGGAGGTCATCAGACATTTTCGGGCTCTCCGAAAGAGTCCCAGTCCAGCGCAACGGGGGCTTCCCTGTTCAGGATCGAATCCATGTGCATCATCAGCGGGAACTGCTTCAGATCCGCTTCTCCCCGCCGGGAGGCCTGCCGCAGGAATTCCGCAACACGGGTGATGATGGCCACCGCCTCCAGAGTGACGCCGCTCAAGACCTCTTTTACGCGGGCATATTTGAGGCCACGCCCCAGCAGAGTCCCCAGCCGCCGGGTCCTTCCGCCGAACACGGTCACATACAGGTCGCCCGCTCCGGGCAGATTGGCCACGATTTTCCCGTTGCCGCCCAGAAGCTCCACGATACGGCGCATTTCCAGACAGCTCTGGGCAAAGAGCGCCGCCTGCGGATTGTAAACGGGGTTGAGATCCGGCGCGCCCGGGACGCAGTTTTCCGTGATCCCCCGTTCGTCGGTGATCCCCTTCTCCCGTTCCGCAAGCCCCACGGCCAGGGAGACCCCCATGGCGTAGGCGTTCTTCAGCGCCACCGAGCACTCCACGCCGAT
>JAGAEF010000318.1 GCA_017613255.1 Lentisphaeria bacterium | reverse complement strand
GGAACAACAATAACCGGAACAACAATAACAACAACCGCAACAATAACCGGAACAACAATCACAACCGGAATAACAACAACCGCAACAACAATAACAACAATCGCAACGGCGACTACCGGAGAAACGATCACGCCTATTTTCCCCAGGACAATGCGGGGAACCGCGTCATGGATATGAACCGGCCGCCCATGATGAATCCCCGGGGCAGCGGCCCCATGCCCGATCAGGAGCCAGGAGAAAATCCTTCTTTCGTCCAGAACCCCAACAGCACGCAGAACGGGGAAGGCATTCAGGAAGTGCGCCAGAACGCCCCCAGCGTGAACATCACCGAACTGCAGGAAAAATCCATGCAGGAACTCAGTACCATGGCACGGGAAATGGGCATCGAAGGGGTGGGCGCGCTGGAAAAATCCAAGCTCATCTTCGAGATCCTGCGGGGCAATGCGGAACGCTCCGGCATCGTTTACGGCAGCGGCTTTCTGGAGATCCTGCCCGACGGATTCGGGTTCCTGCGGTCCCCCGCCTACAGCTATCTGCCCTCTTCGGAGGACATCTATTTGAGCCCCTCCCAGATCCGCCGCTTCTCCGTAAAGACCGGCGACTTCATCACCGGCCAGATCCGCTCCCCCAGGGAAAAGGAGCGGTTCTTCGCCATGTTCAAGGTGGATTCCATCAACAATCAGCCTCCGGAATACAAGAGGAACATCATCCCCTTCAACAATTTGACCCCCTACTTCCCCACAAGGCGGCTGGTGCTGGAAAACGAGCCTTCCGACATCTCCATGCGGGTGGTGGATCTGGTCACCCCCATCGGCATGGGCCAGCGGGGACTCATCGTGGCCCCGCCCCGCACGGGGAAAACGGTGCTCATGCAGAAGATGGCCAACGCCATCCGGAAAAACCACCCCGACGTGGTGCTCATCATCCTGCTCATCGACGAGCGGCCCGAAGAGGTCACCGACATGCAGAGAAGCGTCAATGCGGAAGTGGTCAGCTCCACCTTCGACGAGCCCCCGGAACGGCATGTTCAGGTGGCGGAAATGGTCATCGAAAAGGCCAAGCGCCTTGTGGAATGCAAGAAGGACGTGGTCATCCTTCTGGACTCCATCACCCGCCTTGCCAGAGCCTACAATACCCTCCAGCCCCACAGCGGGAAGATCCTCACCGGCGGCGTGGACGCCAACGCCCTGCACAAGCCCAAACACTTCTTCGGGGCGGCGCGGAACATCGAAAATCACGGCAGTCTCACCATCATAGCCACCGCCCTCATCGACACGGGAAGCAAGATGGACGAAGTGATCTTCGAAGAGTTCAAGGGGACCGGCAACATGGAACTGCATCTGGACAGACATCTGGTGGACCGCCGGATCTATCCTGCCATCAATATCGAGCGCAGCGGCACACGGAAGGAGGAACTGCTCCTCCATCCTCAGGAACTGCCCCGGGTATGGGCTCTGCGCAAGGCCATGAACGGAGTACCCCCCGTGGAAGCCATGGAACTGCTGATAGGCAAACTCAAGAAGTGTCAGACCAACGCCGAGTTCCTCATGACGCTTCAAATATAGGTTCTTCCGCCGCCGGGAAAAATTCCGGCGGCGATTTTTCAGGAAAAATCAACCAGACAAAGGACGATTGAAAATGCTGAAACTCCCCTCGATCTTTTCCGACGGCGCCGTGTTCCAGAGAAGGAAACCCATCCCCGTCTGGGGCTGGACAGACCCCAATACGCTTCTGGAATGCCGTTTCGATTCCCGTAAGTTTTATACGGCTTCCTCCCTTCTTTCCGGGAAATTCTCCTTTACATTGCCGCCCATGGAGGCGGATTTCACCCCCCGGACCCTCACCATCTGCAATCTTTCCACAAAGGAAGAACTTTCCTTTGGAAACATCCTTCTGGGAGAGGTCTGGCTTGCCTCCGGGCAGTCCAATATGGAGTTCACGCTCTCCTGTGCCGGGCTCCAGCTGGAGGAGTTCCAGAAGGAGGAACGGTCCAAACAGGAGATCGACACGCTGAGAATGTTCACCGTGAAGAAGGACTCTCTGGGGGTCGTGCAGGATGACTGCAAAGGGAGGTGGGAGGTCTCGGAAAACGATCTTGTCCCCAACTGGTCGGCGGTGGGGCTGTGGTTCGGGAGGAAACTCCAGAAGGAGCTTTCCATCCCCATAGGGATCATCCACTCCTCCTGGGGCGGAACCATCGTGGAAACCTGGACGGGGCCCGAAACTTTTCTGCAGGAGGAGTTCCTGAAAGACCGTTTCCTTGCCGCCCTCTCCGACGCCCAGAGTGCCGAAACATGGAAGGAAAGCGCTTCTCTTCTGGAGAGCCACACCGCACCCCCCGCGGATTTCCAGGCCTATTTCAAGAACAACTGCGTCACGGACAAGGGGCTTTCCGATTTCGCCGCGGAATGGATGAAGCCCGAACTGGATACTTCCGACTGGAAGGATGTGAACGTCCCCGGGGACTGGGTCAGGCAGCAGGCGGGGGAACACGGCGCGTTCTGGCTGAGAAAGAGCGTCATCATTCCGGAAAGCTGGGAAAACTGCCCCGTCACGCTCCGCATGCCCACGCTGGACAAGCAGGACACCACCTACTTCAACGGGGCACTCGTGGGGGCCGCGGGGAAGGAGTTCGAGTACGCGGGCTTCTTCCGGAAATACCCCATTGCCCCCGAACTCACAAAGCCGGGCAGGGCCGTGATCGCCATAAGGATCTTTTCCTTCATCTACGGCGCGGGCGTGTACGGTTCGAAGGAGGAGTGCTTCCTGGAAAACGGCAAAACGGGCGAACGCATTCCGCTGGCAGGCGTCTGGAAGGGGTGTCAGGAAACGATCATTCCCGTGCCGGGCAACCTTTATGCCTCCGGCGGCGGCGACTTCGTCTGCAATCCCAACGCCTTTTCCAATCTCTACAACGGCATGATCCATCCCCTCATCCCCTGCGCGATCTCCGGCGTGATCTGGTATCAGGGGGAATCCAATTCCGGTATGGACCTCACCCCCGGAGAAACGCTGCCTCCTTCCGTTCTCTACAAGGAAAGGATGGAAGCGATGATCCGGGACTGGCGGTTCCGCTGGGGCGAAAAAGATCTCCCCTTCCTCATGGTGGGGCTTGCCGGGTACGAGGAAGTGCCCGAATATGACGAAAACAGTTCCTGGGCGCGTCTGCGGGAATCCCAGAGAAAGTGCGCGCTGGAGCTGGACAACGTCTATATAGCCTCCGCCGTGGACTGCGGAGACAGGGACGACATCCACCCCAAAGACAAGCGCACGGTGGGATACCGCCTTGCGTTTCAGGCGCTTTATCACGTCTATCACAAAGATTCCGTTACGCCCTGCGGGCCCGTTCCCGTAAGGAAAAAGATCGAAGGAAAGGCGTTGCGCATCGAATTCGACTTTGCCGACGGCATGAAGAGCAGCGACGGAAAAAAGATCCGCGGCTTTTACATTGCGGGGACGGATGAAAAATTCTTCCCCTGCGAGGCCGTGGTGGAAGGGAGAAGCATTCTTCTTTCCTGCGAAAAAGTCCCCTCCCCCTGCCGCGTCCGGTACGGCTGGAGCGATTTCCCCGTCTGCACGCTGGTCAATTCTTCTTCTCTCCCCGCATTCCCCTTCGAATTGCAATAAAATTCCTACGAAACCAACCATACAGGAGTAAAAATGAGCGACAAAATCAAACTTGGCGTGCTGGGATGCGGTCCCCGTGCGCTCCAGATGGCGGCCATCACCAAACTCATGCCGGAACGCTTCGTGCTTACGGCCATGAGCGACCCCGACGAAAAGGCTCTTGAAAAGGGCAAAGCGAAATTTTCCGAGGCAACGTTTTTCCGTTCCTCCGACGATCTTCTGGACAAGGGCGGCGTGGATGCCGTCATCACCGAGATCCCGCCCAGCGTCCACACGGAATATGTGGTGAAGGCTCTGGAAAGGAACATCCATGTGCTGGGGGAGATCCCCGCGGTGGACTCCATCGAGGAAGGGGACCTTCTCTGGAAAAAGGTCCAGGAATCCAAAGCCATGTACATGTGCGCCTCCAACCCCAACTACCGGGCCAAGACCCTCTTCGGGAAAAAGCTCAAGGAAATGGGCCTTCTGGGCAAGATCGCCTACATCGATACCGAATACATGCACGATATGCGCAAATTCACGGACCAGTGGCGCAAGACCTATGAATCCTGCCGCTACTGCACCCACTCTCTGGGCCCCATTCTGGCCCTGACCGACGGGGAAGAGTTCACTTCCGTTTCCTGCATGAGCACCTACGACCGCATCGGCTGCGGAAGAAGCCACAACGCCATGGCGGCCATCCTCCACACCCAGAACAATATCGTGGTGCGGTTCCTCACCGCCTTCGCCCTCCCCTACAAGGGGCCCGCCCACACCACAAGGATCATCACCGACAAGGGGATCGTGGAACTGCGCAACGAAAGCGCCCGGCTCTGGCTGGAGGGACTCAACGACTTTTCCGCGGAGAACGGTTTTCTGGAGATCCCCCTCACCCCCGGCGGCGCAACGAGGCCTTCCGGGCTCAAGATCATCGACGAGGAGCTTTTCCGCTACGCCTCCTGGGGGCACAACGGGAGCGATATCTACATGATGGAGGACTTTGCCGACGCTCTTCTCAACGGGAAACCCGCCCCCATCGGCATCCGGGAAGGACTTGCCATGACTCTTCCGGGGATCTTTGCCGCCCAGTCCGCAAGAGAGGGCGGAGCGCTGAAAAAGATCGTCTATCCCTGGAGCAAGTAGAATAAAGGAAAATTTCTTTCCTTTCCGCCGGGACGTGCCGCAGCGTGTTCCGGCGGATTTTTTATTTTCTCCCGAAAAACGCTTTCCGCGCAAGAAGAAGCTCTTCCTTTTTCTTCCGGATCTCCGGGAGAAGTCCCTCTTCCCCGTCCAAGGCACGCAGAAGCAGTTCGCCCTGCTGAGCGCAGAGGGGATCGTGGATCTTTTTGAAATAGTGTTCCATAAGGAAAAGCGCATATTTCACCAGCCGGAAGGAGCCGAAGGGGAATTCATCCTCACAGCCGCCCACGCCTACGCAGAGATTGTTCCGCACCGCCTGGGCAAAAGAGGCAAAGGAGGCGTCCTTTGCGAAAATGATGGTGTAATCCTTCTCCGCCTTCTGCCCTGGCCTGCCATGCCAGTCGCCGCTGCCCAGGAAGGGTTTGGAAAAACCTTCCCGGATGGCCTCCATGACCTTGGCGTTGCACAATGCCGTGCGGGGCACGTTGTAATTTCCCAGCTCCAGCGCGTCGAAATTCCCTCTTTTGAGGAGAATATCCGTGAGAAGCACGCTGGAAGCGTACCGGGAATTCTGTTTCCAGTAGGGGTGACAGAAGACGGAAAGTCCGCCCAGCTCCCGGATCCTGCCTGTAATGGCCTCGAACTGCCCGGCGTACTTTGCCTCATGGGCGGGGGCCCCTTCCGCAAGAAGCTCTTCCTCCACCTTCCGCATCCGGGAGAAAAAGTCGCTGTTTGGATCGTACTCCCATTCGCTTACGGAGGAAGGGCACCCCAGACACAGGATATGGTTGATCCCCACGCCGTAACTTTCCGCCTCCTCCCCCGGATAGATGGCCAGTCCGCTGTCGAAACCTTTGCCGGCTTCCAGCGCCTTCAAGGTGGGCGCATAGGTCTTGTGGTCGGTCACCGCCGTGAAATCGAATCCCGCCTTCCGGATGAGGAAGGGCACTCTTTCCGGCGGAAAGAGCCCGTCCGAACCGGTGCTGTGGGTGTGGATGCTCCCTTTGAAGGCGTCCAGAGCAAGGAGATCCTCTTTCAGCGTATAGAAGAAGTATTCGGCCTGAAATCTCGTCCCGTCATGGTCCGCGCTTATGCCGATCCAGTGCTCGTGCTCCCCCTTGAAATCCAGTTCGAAGGAGAGAATATTCCCGGAAAGCGTGAAAGGAACTTTCTGCCACAAGTGTTCCCCGCCGGGGGTAAGGTACGCCACCCGATCGTCGGCCATGCGCCAGTCGTCCCTTATGTACCGGACAAGAAGCGTGTCTTTATTCGCAAGAAAAACATCATCCGCGACCTCCAGAGCGAAGGAAAGACGAGAGTTTTCCTTCTGCACCGGGGCGGGCACGTTGCGAAAAGCATTGTTTCTCGAATCGATCTTCATGACAAAACCTTTTCCGCAGGCTGATGTTCAGGCGTGGATAAGGAAGTCGTCCAGTTCCGCAAGAAGGGCGTCCTTGTCCATGATCCGGGCTTCTTCGCCCAGCTCCAGCTTCTCCCGCAGAGCTTCCCCGCCTTGAGAAGAAGGATAGGCGTCGGCGATTTTGCGGACGCGGCTGTAGCTTTTCCGGATCTCGTCCAGTCGGGAACGCAGTTCCTTGACCTTTTCGATGACGAGGATCTTGTTCTCCTTTTTCACCGCGTCATAGACCTTCATCCCGTCCAGCGCGCTGCGGACGAGAGTGACAAGGGGAACGAAGGCCTTGCAGGCGGGGGCGAAATCGTTGGTGATGGAGGTGTCCTGATCCTCCGGGAAGATCTTTTCCGGCTCGATATGCTTTGCCATCCAGTTGTCGTTGCGGTATCTGTCCCGGACCTCCTTTTTCCGGAAGTCGGGGATCTCCATGGGCTCTCCTTCGGAAAGCGCGCTGCGCAGGGCCTGGATCCCCGCAAGCGTCACGTCGGAAGCCGCATAAATATCCCAGGGGGCCTTTTCCCCCGTGACGATCTGGCGGGCAAAATAGTAGAGTTCCCAGAAGTCGCCGCCGCCGTGACCCGCCTTTTCCGCCTCCTGTCCCATTTCGTCCCACTGGGGATCGATCTCCAGACGGGGGCCCCGTTCCGCGCCGCCGATATGAAGATATTTGCCGTCATAGGCGGCCTTCGTGCCGAAAAAGCGTTTCTGGTGACTGTCGGAAACGCTTCCGCCCATGAGATTGCGCACCACGCTGCCGTTGCTCATCTGGATGAGGGAGGGGGCAAAGGCGCACAGATTGGGAACGATCCCGTCCACTTTTCTGCCCTTGCCGTGGACCGTCCCCTTGCAGAACACGTCTTCCGGGAAGGCGGTGACCTTTTCCGGACGCAGACCGGAGATCACCATGATGGGCCCCAGGGAATGGGTGCAGTAGTAGTGATAGTTGAGCCAGCCCCGCCAGTGGTGCAGGCGGTTTCCGGGAACCAGCGGCGTGCCGTCCAGATAGGTGACGCAGGGATTCACGCCCCCGTGGACGTAATCGAACTCCGCGTAGGCCAGTTCGCCGAAGATCCCCTGTTTGTAGAGCCGGGCAAGATACATGTTGAGTTTGGTGAAGGGGTAGTTTTCGGCAAGGTTATATACCAGACCCCGCTTTTCCACCTCTTCCACCAGTTCCACCCCCTGAGCCGGGGTGAAGAAGGCGGTCACTTCGCTCAAGACATGCTTGCCCGCCTTCAGGGCCTTGATGGTATCCTGCGCGTGATTGGGGCAGAAGGTGGAGACGAGAACCGCTTCGAAATCCAGTTTGAAGAAATCCTCTTCGTTGTCCGTGAGGACCGCTTCCGGGCAGATCTCGTGGAACTTGTTGCGCACGATGTCGTCGAAGTCGCAGCCCGCCACGATGTCGATTCCCAGCGCTCTGGCGCTGTTCACGAAGGCGCTTCCTCTTCCCAATCCCCAGATTCCCATTTTCAGGCGTCTGCCGCCGAAAAGATCCAAACTCATTTTTTACTCCTTTTTCCCGGTTTCCGGAAGTTCCGTTATCGTTATGTGACCAAAACGTTTTCAGCTTTTTACGGAAGGGCTCTACGGAGCGCCCTCCTCCTTTTTCCCGTAGGGATAGGGGAGTCCCGCAATGGGGTCGGGCTCCTCCGGATGGTCCGCAAGACAGCTGCCCACGGTGAACACGTACCGGAAGCTGTCCGTGGAGGCCGCACAGATGAAAAGCATCATGGCAGCGTACCGCAGAAGAGCCGGATCCTCCCAGAACTCGAACCGGTACTGCTGTTCGAAGGGAATGTAATCCCAGTCGTTTGCGGGCACAAGAATGTTGCCCTGGGTATCCACGAGAATGAAATCCTTTTCCGCCGCCTGCGTGATGTGGATATCGTAGTTTTCATCCCTGTTCCAGTGCCGGAAAAGCTCCACGGCAAGGGCGCAGAGCATGAAATCCGCCCCCAGTTTGTCGGCAAGGACCGAACCCAGACAGAAATTTTCCGGCTCCAGTTCATCCTTGTGGGTGCAGCGGAACTTCTTTTTCCGCATGTAGAAAGCGATCTCCTCCAGAGAATCCGGAGAGTATTTTTTGGAAAGGGCAAGAAACTTTTCCCAGTGCTTTTTGAGTGTCTCTCCGGAGTCGTTGTCGAACCAGAGAAGATGGGTGCGGATGAGTCCGTCGATAAGTCCGGAAACTTCCCCGCCCTCCCCCGGAAGCGGAAAGGCGCCGTGGAGCATGCGGGAAAAGGCGGGCCTTCTGCGCCGGAGGGAAATGGTGGACTGGAGCTGGTGCACCCGTTTGCGCAGACGCTTGTCGGGCGTTTCCTGCAGAAAACGCAGGTCCTCTTCCAGCGCGCCGTGATCCGACTCCTCCAGAAGCGCGGACATGGCAAGGGCCGCGGACTGCTCGCTTTCGTCATTGAGCAAACTCAGGAGAAACTGATGATCGTTTTCCATTTTCCATTCCTTTGCCGGGGGAAGTCCTGCTTACTTTTCCGCACCTTTGGAAGCGTCTTTGCCGTCGTCGGGAAAGGTAAGGCCGTTGAGAGCATCCAGCGCGCCAAGATTGTTCAACCCTTTAGGCTTGTACTCCCCCCGGGGTCTTTCGGCATTCCGGGAGGAGCCGCAACTCTTTTTCCCCTGTTCTCTCCCCGGTCCCGCCGGACGGGCGGGGGCGGAAGACGCCGCGGGAGAAGCGGGAACGCCGTCCCTGCTGGGAAAGACGCCCCGCAGAGCATTGGCGGCAATATCCTTGACCTCTTTGCTGAAGTCCGCCTTGAGGATCCAGCGGAAGAAATCGGGATTTTCCACGGCCACTTTCCGGATGGGAAGCCCCGTATTCCTGCCGAAACAGATCACCGCCTCCCCGTTGCGCCATTTGAAGCGGCCTTCCGGGTCGATGTTGTCCGCGGAGAACTGACTGCAGAAGGCGTGGACTCCGTCCAGATCCTTGGGAAACTCCTGGATCTCCTCGGGAAAGTCGGCGCTGTCCGCCTTGGAGTATCTTTCCATCTGGGCTTCGAAAACGGCCACGGTGGCAAGGGTGTCGGCCTCCGCGCTGTGGGCGTCCTGCATTTTTTTGCCGCAGTAGAAACGGTAGGCGGCGGAAAGGTTCCTGGGCTCCATGCGGCAGAAGATGTTGTAGGCGTCCGCCACCCGGCGTCCGGTCATGTCGAAATGCAGGCCCGCCCGGGAAAACTCCTTGGCCAGCATGGGAATATCGAACTTGATGACGTTGTAGCCGCCCAGATCGCAGTTTTCCAGATAGAGGAGGAAATTTTTGGAGATCGCCCGGAAGGTGGGGGCGTCTTTCACGTCCTCATCGGTGATCCCGTGGATTTTTGTGGACTCTTCCGGAATGTGCATTTCCGGGTTGATGAGCCTTGTCTTGACCTCTTTTTCCCCGTCGGGAAAAACCTTGACCACGGAAATTTCGATGATCCGGTCCGTTGCGATGTTGACCCCGGTCGTCTCCAGATCGAAAAACACCATGGGTCTCTCTTTGATGATATTCATTTTCTCTTTCTCCGGGCGGGTTGTTTCCGCGGGACACTCTCGAAGACCTTCCCGCCCCGGCAAGTCCTGTCGTATCCTTTCCCCGGCGGGGAAGTTACAGAGCGTTCTTCTTTTCCAGCGCGGTCATGGCGGGCGCCAGATCGAAATCCAGCTTCCGGAAACAGTTCTTTCCCTTCATCCAGTCCACATGGAGCGCCTCGAACCTTCCCAGGGTCCGCTGAAGCTCCTGAATCTCGGCAAGGTCCATGTCTTCCGCATTGTTCCTCAAGTAGATGGCGTACACGTCCAGTACCCGCAGGACCAGGAGCTTTTCTCCCTTGGAAAAACCCTTACCCTGCTCGTAGTCCCTGCGGCAGAACGCCCGCAGAAGGTCGAATTTACTGATGAGCTGTTCCCTTGCGACATGCCTGGCCAGCACGTTCTTCTGCTGCAGCTGCACGGGCATCCAGACCACGACGTACAGTTCGAAACAGATGATGAGGAAAAAGAAGATGATGGCGAACCCGGTGACGAAATCCCTGCGTCTTCTGCAGGAGTAACTGTCTCTGATGGCTTTGGAGGGCATAGGAATCCGGAACGGAAAAAAAAGGATGCTTCCTCCCGTTCCGGCACACCGTTTTCCGGGCTCCGGAACGGGAAAAAACGTATGCTTACTTCACGGCGTTGCCGCTCACCTGGACCGACTTGATCCAGAGGAGGGGGAAGATCCAGAAGGAGTTGCGCTCGGAACGCATATCCAGGATCGCGGTGCAGGAATCCAGATTCTTTGCGGATTCCGCGGTGACCATCTTCACCACATTGTCCACCCGGACGGTGTCGTTGAAGCACACCATGCTTCCCGGCCGCACGGAGCTTCCGGTAAGGAGGGCAATATCGAAGAGGTAGAGTCCCCAGATCTCGCCGTTCACATGCCCCAGGGAGGTCAGTTCGGGAGAGACCGTCAGTCTCTGATCGTTAAGGGTGGTGGCATACTCCATGGAAGAGCAGGCGCTGAAAGCGAATACGGCTGCGGCCGCAGCCAGAACAAACAACGTTTTCTTCAACATCTTTTGACTCCTTCTTGCGTGTTTTTGACGGCAGAGGTTTTCCTCTTTTTCCTCTCTCAATTTATACCGGAAAAGGCAAAGTTGCAAGAGCGTTTTCCGCAAAAAGCGCTTTTTTCACGCAGAATTCACGCAAAAAAGCGCTTTTTCGGCTGTTTTTTCCTCCTGCAAGGCCCTCAATGCTTCCTGTTGACAGCCTTTTGGGCGATATCTTTACGGTACTGCATCCCTTT
>JAGAEF010000317.1 GCA_017613255.1 Lentisphaeria bacterium | reverse complement strand
TCCAGAAGCCAGTTGAAGATGTCGAAATCGTGACTTGCCTTGTGGATCCACAGCCCTCCGGTCATGGAAAAGAGTCGGTTCCAGCGGGCCATGTAGGTGCGGCCCCCTCCGTAAAACTCCCGGTTTTCCGCAAGGAAAATCTTGCCCAGAACCCCCTCTTCGATGATCTTTTTCAGGCGCTTGAGCACGGCGTGATGCCGCAGATTGAACCCGATCATGACGCTTTTGCCCGCCTTTCTGGCGTATTCGATGATCTCGCGGCCGTCCTTCACATTGGTGGCCAGCGGCTTGTCGATGAGCACGTTCCAGCCGTGTTTGAGAGCGGTCATGGCGCAGTCGTGATGAAAGGCGTCGGGGCTGGTGATGATGACGCCGTCCAGCGTCTCTTTCTCCCCCATTGTCTCCATGTCGGAATAGAAGCGGGGACTGATCCCCAGAATTTTGGCCGCTCCCCGCATGCGTACGGGATTGGGGTCGCACAGCGCCGTGATCTCCACATCGTTTCTTTTCGAAAGAAGTTTGCCGAAGCAGGCCGTTCCCCGGCTGCCCGTCCCGACGATTCCAATACGCAATTTTCCGCTCATTTTTCCCGTCCGTTTCCGTTGTTTTCCCTGCGAAAATCCGCAGACAAAGGATAAATATACCCTCTTCCCCGGAAAATGCAACCGCGATTCCGGAAAAACCCCGTGGGGGGAAAGGAGAAAAATCCCGCAATGTGGCGCGGAAGGTTTGCTTTTTGGGAAAGCGGCAATATATTACAGTCGGGAAACACCTTTTCGAGGAGGAATTTCATGGATTACTTTACGCGTCTGAAACGCCGTTACTCCGCGGAACTGGAAACGGGAGTCATCCCCTTCTGGCTGAAACACGGCATAGACAGGGAATACGGAGGCTTTTTCAGCTTTCTGGAGCGGGACGGAGCGCTTTACGACACAAGGAAACCCCTCTGGATGCAGTGGCGCGCCGTCTATATGTTTGCCGCCCTTTTCAACCGGTACGGGAAAGAGGAGTTTCTGGAGGCGGCCAAACGGGGCTTCGACTTCCTTGTCCGGTACGGAAGGACCCGGGAGGGCAACTACGCCTTCATGCTGGACCGGGAGGGGAAGATCCTCTCCGAAAAGGAGGGGGGCGCCGAAGTTTTCAGCGAGAGTTTTGCCGCCATCGCCGCGGCGGAACTTTTCCTTGCCTGCGGGGAAAAGCGGTATGAGGAGGAGTCCTTCCGCTCCCTAAACACCTATTTGCGCAACACGGCGGAAAGGCCCGGAGCACTCTGGGTCCCGCTGGCCTATCCCATGATCCTCCTGAATGTTCTTGCCGTCATGCAGCACGCCTTCGGGGAGAAGATCGGAGAAGAAGAGATCCGCAAATGCGTGGAAAAGATCTTTTCCTTCCTGCATCCGGAAAAGGGGATCTTCCTGGAAAACCGCCATCCCGACGGCTCCTTCGACCTGGACTGCCAGACGGGCAGGTTCTCCAATCCCGGACACGCGCTGGAGGGCATGGCCTTCGTTCTGGACGTTCTGCGGGAACGGAAGGAAAAGGACCCCGCCTTCGTGAAAAAGTTTCTGCCCCTGGCGCTTTCCTGCACGGAAAGGACGTTCCGTTTCGGCTGGGATCAGGAACAAGGCGGCATCTTCTATTTTCGGGACATTCTGGACAAACCCCTTGCGAAGAACGAGTGCATGCTCAAGGCGTGGTGGCCTCAGAACGAGGCCGCCACGGCCATGCTGAGAGCCTATGAGGCAAGCGGGGAGGAAAAATTCCTGGACTTTTTCGAGAAGATCGACGGTTTCTCCTTCCTTTATCTCAAGGATCCCCTCTGTCCCGAATGGTTCGCCTATGCCGCCGTCGGGGGGAGACAGGTGCACTCCTACAAGGCAAGCATGTGGAAAGGCTTTTTCCATCTGCCCAGATTCCTGCTCAACGGCATACGGATCTGCGAAAGACTGGAAGGAAAAGAGAGCGGGAAAACGGTATGAGAAGAGAAGGGATTTCGGCATGACGGGGGGCCTTTTCTTTGCGCTCCTCACGGGGCTTTCCTGGACCGGTGCGGGGATCATCATCAGTTGCTGTGCCAAAGGGGATTTCCGCCTCAGCTCCTACAGCTTCCTCCAGACGCTGTTTTCCGGGATCCTTTCGCTGCTCCTTTTCGGGAGCTTTTCCCGTTTTTCCCTCACGCAGGGCGTCCTGCTTCTCTGCGGAACGGTGTTTATGGCAGGCGTTCTCAATGCGTCCGCCCAGTTTTTCGTGTGGCGGGCCATGGAAAAGGGCACCCACGCCCCCATCTGGGCCATGATGCAGTGTTCCATGATCTTTCCCTTTCTTGCCGGGATCCTGATTCTGGGGGAAAAGACACAGCTTCTCCCCCTCTGCGGAATGTTTCTCATGATTGCGGGGATCCTTCTCCCCTGTCTCAAGGGATTCGCCAACGTCAGAAGCTATTTTGCGCCTGCCCTTTCCGCCCTGCTGCTTTTCGGGAGCGCCCAGATCCTCTATCTCGTCTGTTCCTGCGTGAAAAGTTTTGCCGATCCCGCCCATCTGCGTCCCGCGCTGGTCTGCTTCGGCAACATGGCGGCGTGGAGTTTTCTTTTGCGCAGGGGGCCGGAGAAAAAACTTTTTTCCCGGAAGGAGGTTCTTCTTGCCTTCCTCATGGCCTTCGTCTATGCGGGAGGATTGTATACCTTCTTCCGGGCGCTGGATCTTCTGGGGGGCGCGGGCAGGGGGAATATCGCCGTTCCTCTCATCATGGGAACGAACATAGGGGCATTTTCCCTTTACGGGATCTTCGTCCTGAAGCAGAAAAATTCCTTGCCGGAAATCGCTTCCGTCCTCGCGGTCCTTGCCGGACTTTTTCTGCTCTCCTTCGGATGAGGCGCCCGAAACGAAAAAACGGACTGTATTCGAAATCACGGAAACAATAAGGAGAGAAAAATGATCGACCAGAAACAGTGCTCCGTGCCGGAACGTTTCAAAAATCACCCGCTGTTCAATGAACTGCACTGCGGGGTGAATCTGGGGTTCCTGGCCAAAAGAGGGTATTATTCCCGCAAGGAGGTGCTGGCCCAGCCGGAACTCATGAGAAAGACCGGGGTGAACTGCTGTATTCTCAACGCCAATTTGTGTCAGGAGACCTTCTATTCCCGGAAGGTCTTTCTGGACTTCCGCTACTCCTCCGGGGAAATCGAACTTACCGACATGGCAAAGGCGCTCCACGACAACGGGATAAGAGTCATCCTCAAGCCCTGCCTCACCCTGCTGGACGGGGCGTGGATGGGGAAGGTCAATTTCCCCGACAGCATCCAGATCGAAGGGGTGAAGATCGACTACTGGGGCCCCTGGTTCGCCTCCTTCCGGGAAAGCGCCAAATACTTTGCGGAATTTTCCGAAAAGAATCAGCTGGAAGGGTATATCTGCGGAGCGGAATACTACGGCACGGAGCACCGGGACGACGACTGGAAGAACGTCATTGCGGATGTGAGAAGCATCTACGGAGGGCCCCTCACCTACGAATTCACCTGCGCCTCCCGGAAGGCGTATGAGCTTAATTTCATCCACGACCTGGACTTTCTCTCCTACTCCTACTATCCTCCCGCCTGCGGGCATTCCAAGGACAGGAACACCTACAAAGACGCGCCCAAAGTCACGCTGGAGGAGATGGTGGAGTATCTGCAGCCCCGGAAAGCACGCATCAAAAGCATCTGCGAACGGTTCGGCAACAAGCCCATAGCCTTTACGGAGATCGGGGTGAGGTCCGCCAACGGGTGCATTGCCAATCCCTGCGATTTTCAGGCGGATACCTGGTTCGACGAGGAGGAGCAGGCCAACTACATGGAGGCGATCTTCCGCACCTTCCAGGATATTCCCCAGTGGCTGGGACTCTACTGGTGGAAGTGGGACGAGACCCAGTACCGCCCCCACTACCACGGAGACCCCCGGGGGGACCGGGGCTTCACCATCCAGGGGAAAATGGCGGAAAAGGTCCTGAAAAAATATTACGGGGCGGACAGGAAGTCCTGAGACCTGCCGGAAAAAGGTCCCCGCAAAATCTTCCGGGAAGTTTTCTTAGTTCGCCGTCACGATGAAGGTCCCGTCCTCCACGATCTCGTCGGCAAGAACGGGAAAGCCGCCGGTTTCGGCAATCTCCTTGGAAGCCTTGGCGTCCGCTTTGGGAGAACACGCCATGGAGCCGTCTTTGAGTTTCACGTGTTCACTTGCCGTGCACTTGCCGGAGCCGTTTTCCGGGCACTTCCAAACCTCTTTCACCGCCCACTTTTTCGGACAGCCGTTGATGGCTCTTCCGCAGTCGTTGTCCGGGCAGACCACCTTCCTGTCCATGGTCTGCATGTGATTATGCCCGGAACAGCGGTTCCCCTTGACGGGACACATGGCCAGCGGCTTGGCGCACCAGACTTTTCCGTCCTTCGTCTGCCAGCACTGAGCGGAAGCGCATTTCCCCGCATTGTCCCTGGGCACGCACTGGGCGTCCCACACGGCAAAGACGTAGATGACCTGCCCCTTGGGCGTGACCGCCTGCCTCACCGTCCCGTCGGGCGCATTGACCGCGTTGGAAGGGCAGTTTGCTCCGGGCGCGGGCGTTGCGGCCTGCGGGGCTGCGCCACCTGCTGAAGCGGAAGGGCCCGAAGCGTTTGCGGGAGCACTTTGTTCCTGCGCCTGACAGCCGAACACGGCCGCGGCGGTGAAAAGGACACTTGCCATGGTTCTGAGCGTTGCGAGTTTTTTCATCTTTTCCCCCTTTGATGAGTGATTGTGCGGCAAATGACCGTGCCGCGTTCCGGTGGGATTTAGTTTACTGCGGAACATGGCCGATTGCAAAAAAACCGGCACAAAAAGGGCGTTCTTTCCTCTTTTTTCCTTTTCCGGAAGAAGAGACTTCTGCGGGAAGAAAAGAACATTTTTGCGGGAAAAAGGCGTTTTATCCCGTAAAAGCGCTTTTTACCATGAGAAAAGCTTCCTCAGTACCCGGCGGAAGAGGAGCGCTTTTTCGGGGAGAAACGTTTTTCCGCCGCGGAGTTCAGGAACCTGCACACGTTTTCCACCCCCGGATAGCGGGAAAAGAGCAGGACGAAGGGGGAGGAGGAGAGTTTTTCCAGAAGAAGAGGATCGTTCTTGACTCCGCTTTTTTCCACGGCAAGCAGATAGTCGGGAAGCTCCCCC